>JAWCNH010000017.1:0-13763 GCA_038848765.1 Bathyarchaeia archaeon | reverse complement strand
AAAACATATATTTCGTCAGTGCTGACATTAAGGAAGGGTTTGGCATGGAAAAAGTGAAGGTAGTCATTTACGGTGTGGGTGTGGTTGGCAGTTTAATCACCAAGTTTCTGCTTCAGAAGGAAGGCGTTGAAGTTGTGGGCGCTATTGACATTGCCAAAGAGAAGGTTGGCAAAGACTTGGGCGAAGTTTTGGGGCTTGACAAGAAACTTGGAATAAAGGTTTCTAGCGACGTGGACGCTGTGCTTTCAAAAGCTAAGCCAGACATTGTTGTGCATGCAACAAGCTCCTACCTAAAAGATGTTTATCCGCAGATTGCAAGCGTCCTCAAACATGGAGTGAACATTGTGTCCACATGCGAAGAGCTTTCCTACCCATACATTGTTGAACCGAAAATTGCCGAGGAACTGGACAAACTAGCCAAAAAACATGACGCCACAGTTTTAGGCACAGGTATAAACCCAGGCTTTTTGATGGACACACTTCCAATAACTTTGACTGCTGTATGCCAAAAAATCGAAAAAATAAAGGTTACGAGGGTAATGAATGCAGCGACACGACGAATACCCTTCCAGAAAAAAATTGGCGCGGGTTTAACAGTGAAGGAATTCAAGGAAAAAATGGAGAAAAAAATCATTTCTGGACACGTAGGCTTAGAACAGTCTATTGCCATGATAGCGAGCGCCTTGGCTTGGAAACTTGACAAAATCCAAGTTGAAGATGTGGAGCCAGTTGTGGCTAAAGAGGCTGTTCAAAGCGAAGCCATAAAAGTTAAACCAGGAGATGTTGCTGGTTTAAAACAGCGTGCAATGGGAATCAAAAATGGAAAAGAAGTGATTTCTCTGGAATTTCAAGCTTACATCGGCGCCAAAGAAGAATACGATTCAGTTGTCATCGAAGGCGTGCCAAACATAAACGAAAAGATAAGTCCATGCGTCCACGGCGATTTGGCAACCGTCGCCATGATTGCAAACTCCATACCCAAGGTAATTAACGCTCCAGCAGGCTTAATAACAATGAAAGATTTGCCCGTTCCCTCAGCCGCGCCTGAAAGCATGGCGAAATACGTAAAGAAGGAATAGACTGCAAAACACCTTTACATTAAAGAAGGAAACTTTGTTGGAAAAGAAGATCCTGCAAAAAGCCTTCCTAATTGACCAAATTGTAACCGTGAATTTGCCCACAAGGGCTGGAATGCAACAACTTTACGAAGCAGCTAAAGCACTGCAAAAGAAGCCCCTTTGCTTGGCAGCTGCGGAGAAAATAATAGACGCAACAAGCCACGGCGACAATGTGTTCATAATCACTGGCTTTCCAGTTCCTCCCACAAAC
Source organism: Bathyarchaeia archaeon (assembly GCA_038848765.1). GTDB lineage: Archaea > Thermoproteota > Bathyarchaeia > Bathyarchaeales > JAWCNH01 > JAWCNH01. The sequence goes on along the minus strand of JAWCNH010000017.1, from coordinate 12,434 downwards.
GTTTGCGAAACTGACGGTCCGCCAGGCGCTGTTGTGCTCACGGAGACATTGAAGGAGGCGAAACTGAATCCCATAATAATAACGGATAAAACATGCATGGATGTTGTAGAGGCAATAAGCCAAAAAAGGCAAGCCTTGGAGTTTCCAATGGACGAAAGTTTGGCTGAGACAGAGGCGGAAAAACTTTTTGCCAAATACAGTCCAGCACTTCTCGTCTCCATTGAACGCCCAGGCTGGAATGAAAAGAAAGTTTATCATACCATGGGCGGGTTAAACATTTCGACCATCGTTGGCAAAACAGACATTTTATTCGTTCATGCTCAAAGGCGAAAGGTAGCTACCGTGGCTGTTGGAGACGGCGGAAACGAGTTAGGCTGCGGTGCTATTGCAAATGCTGTAAAGAAAAATGTGCCTTTCGGTTTGGACTGCAAATGCGGATGTAATGGAGGAATTGCAGCAGCCACGCCAGCAGACGTTTTGGCAATTGCAAGAGTTTCCAACTGGGGCGCCTACGGGATTGCTACATGCCTAGCTCTCATTGAAAATTTAGTTTATAGGCATGACTGGAACGCTGAGTTGCAGTTGCTAAACAGTGTTATAGAGGCTGGGGGAATAGACAGCGTAACTAAAGAGGCAAAACCTTTCGTTGACGGTTTATCCACTGAAATAAATTGCCTAATTGCAGACCTTTTATGGAGAATTGCCAAATCATGAGCTTAAGAGTTTCCCATAACCGCTAATTTTTACGGATGCGCCACATTTTTTCAGCATAGCCCACAATGTTGCCGTGTTGCTTGAAACAACAACTTTTTCAGTGGTGCTTTCCAGTTTTTGTATGATGTTTATAGTGGGGAAGTTTGTGCAGCTTATGAATATGCCGTCCGCCCAGTTATAATTTAGTTTTGTAGCCAATTCATAAGCAGCTGTGTTGGGCAATTTTCCAATTTCTATGTTGTCCTTTATGCCTAAACCCTTCAAGTCAACTATTTGAAACCCATTTTCAGACAGAAATTTTTCTTCTAGACGGTTGATTTCTTCAATGTAGGGAGTTGCAACCGCAACTTTTTTGACGTTTAAAGCTTTTAAAGCCTCTACGACAGCACCTGCGGTGGCGACTGCAGAAATTCCGGAAACATCTTCAATTTTCTTTTCCATGATTTTGTCATGGTTCAAACCTTTGTAGAGGCTTCCGCTGGTGCATCCATAACCTATGACGTTCACTTTTGCGTCAGCCAATTTCAAGGCTTCTTTTTTTAACTCTTTTTCCATTTCCATCAAAGCTTTCAAGGTGACTTGTTTTAATCGTAAGCGGCAGCTATGAACAGAGAAACCTTTGGGCAACATTTCGCAAAATTCTTTTTCCATAGTAGTGTTTGAAGATGGAATCATTAATCCAAGCCTAACCAAAACATTGCCCTCCAGTTTCGCCCTCTGCAGCTTTATTAATCTTCCCAGCTTTTCCTTTTCGCTGTTCCCCCATTGGCTTTGCTAAAGTTTAGGTCTGAAGGGTCGGCAATGGCCTTCTTCAATAAGCCTCGTCACATCTATAAGCATGTCTCTTGCTTCATCCAACATATTTTCATCTTTTTGTTCTGCAGATTGCAAGTCTCTAATAAAAAATTCAATTTCCGACTTAAGCAGCAGAAGGTCTACGTTACTGTCTTCTCGTTTTGCGTCTCGGTATTTTCTGCGTAGCCCTTCAAAACGAGTCTCCATGAAAACTTACCCCTTTCCCCTCAACAATAATATGTGGCTCAAAAGATAAATCTTAAGCAGTCAGGTTGCAATCGATTGCATTTCTTAAACGCTTCTGACGAATTCACTCAAATCATCCCGTTTAATAGCCTAAAGCTTCAAACGAAACAATGGAGATATCTTTTCGGTTCAACTCTCTGCATATGAAGTCTTTAAGCTCCTTTTCTTCAAAGTAAGGGACTCCACATTCATTTATGTATACCGGAAGTTTTGTTCGTCTGAAAGCATTCCCATGCGCGAAATCTAAAAACACATACTGGGCATTTTGTGCAGCGAAAACAAGTCTCAAACCCATGCGAGGTCTTGAAAGCGGTGCATTCTGCACAGTATATGCTATAAATTCTGGGTGCAAATCAATAGCTTTTCTTTTAAATTCCTCCCAAGAGTTTATGTGGACCACCTTCATGTTTTCCGCCATTTCACAACCCTCAAATCCTTTATTCATTTGCTGTCCTCACACGTTCTTTAAGTAATGTCACAAATTCTTCATATGTGAGGAATCTTCCAACAGCAACAGCCTCACCGTTAATGAATATGAAAGGTAATGGTTTCCCATCAAACATTAACCTTCTCACTTATAATTTCCCTTCGAATATGAACTTCGCTTCCAAACTCTTGAGAAAGCCTTTCAACGATTTGACTCCGCTCCATCAACATGCGACGAAGCCGTTCCGCCTCAGAAGAGCCTATACGTGGACCAGGCCCACAACACACGCTTCCAAAAGGGTCTCCCTCAAATATCTCTAACTTAATCTTATTTTTATCCATGTCATCACAGCGCTTGTTTCGTAGAGTTTTATAACAATAAATTTAAATACTTAAATTTATGCTTTTCTTTCATAATAAGACAAGGGTTATGTAGTTATACAGTTATATCGGGTTGCGACATATTTAAATATCTTAATCTATAAAATACCGGTATAGTGTTGCAGAAAGGTTAGTTTATAAAATGACTAAAATAAAAGTTGACAAGAGACTAATACGATTGATAAATTCTGGAATCTGCCCAGCAGAAGACGCTTCAAAATACGCCACAGAATTGAAGCAAATCGCTAATCAAGTTGCAGACTTTGAAACAGCCGATAGGCAAAGCAAACTTTTCAAAGCCTTAGCCGACGAAACAAGAATCCGAATCCTTAAACTCCTTAAAGTTAGGGAGATGTGCGTCTGCGAAGTCATGGTTGCCTTAGACTTAACCCAACCCACAGCTTCTCACCATCTGGGCATTCTAGAAAATGCGGGCCTAGTGAAAGATAGAAAAGAAGGAAAATGGGTCTTCTACAGCCTTGCAGAACCAAAACTAATCGAAAAAATGACAAAACTAGGCATTCTTTAAATTGAGGACACCGGAACAATAAATTTAAATACTTAAATATATCCTTTAATAAAGATGCAACATGAAAGAACTCAAAGTAGAAGTTATAGGCGTAGAGCCTCCTTGCAAGAGATGCCAAACAACATTAAAAAACGTTGAAGAAGCAGCCTCTATACTTAAAACAGAAGGAATCACTATCCAAATATCAAAACTAAACATAGCGTCAAAAGATGTTATCACAAAATACGGTGCATTAGTATCACCAGCAGTAGCAGTTAACGGCGTTGTCAAAATAGTTGGAAGAGTCCCAGACAAAAAAGAAGTTGAAAAAATTCTTAGAGCAAGCATAAAATAGAAACAACAATTCTGAGGCTTCGTCTTGAATGAGAAAGTTAGAGTTGTTCGAAGCATCATTCTGCTAACCTTCATTTTCTTCATAGTAGGCTACCTCATTTACTCAAGAATAATGGCATACTCGCTTGCGCCAACCATGAAACCAGCAGACTTTCACGGACTTCCAATATGGGAAATCCCATTAGCCTATCTCGTAGACTATTTCAGCCACGGTTGGATATGCCTCCTCTTCGCATTTACAGTTGCTGGCCTCATCTATGAGTTTATTCCAAAAGAAGCAATCACGAAATACATGGGTGGGAACAAAGTCACAGGCTATGGTTTAGCAATTGTTATGGCGCCTTTTTTGACAGTTTGTTCATGTACAATGGTTCCCTTGTTTGCTGGTATACTTTATACCGGCGCTGGCATAGGACCAGCGATAACATTTCTCTTAATGGCTCCAGCCGCCAACATTTTATCAATCTTGCTTACTGGAGAAATAATATCTTGGGAACTAGCTGGAGTACGTATCATAGCCTCACTTGTCGTTGCATTAACCGCAGGAATAATTATCTCCAAAACGCCGTGGGGAAAAGCCATTGAAAAAGAGCATCAACAAAGCGGTTCAGGCGCACAAGCATCCATGGAAATAGTTAAACCTCCTTTTGATAAAAGGCTTTGGGCGTCTTTGAAGTTTGCTGGTTATCTTGCAAAACGAATTCTACCCTTTTTTCTTTTAGGTTTGGTCGCTGTAAGCTACGTGGAAGCATACTTACCCCAAGACATAGTCGGCACATATCTGACAGGGGTCACAGGAGTTTTAGTTGCATCGGTTATCGGCGGACCATTATATACGCCTACTCTTGTTGAAATTGTCCTTGGAAAAGGAATGTTTGATTTAGGCATGTCAAAAGGTGCGCTACTATCTTGGCTTATGGGACAACCCTACGACGTTGCCAACGCACTAGCTGTTTCAAGAATAGCTGGATGGAAAGTAGTTCTAACCTACATGCTAATTGCTTGGGTAGGCAGCGTGCTCTTTGGAACGACTTATGGAATATTAAGCGGAAGCTTATAGGAGAAACGTAAAAATGAAACACCAAAATCTCCATTGTCAGCGACCCTATATATAAGGGGGGATAGATTTTCGCAGACAAAGAAGCCTCGGCTTCTACAAGAAGGGCGGAGCTTGGGATTTTCGAGAAATACCTAACACTTTGGATAGCCATATGCATAATCGCAGGCTTGCTCGTTGGAAGGTTTTTCCCACAATTCGGACAATTCATGGATTCCCTCAAGTTTAGACAACTCTCAATCCCAATAGGCATTCTCCTCTTCTTCATGATGTACCCCACAGTGGTGGGAATAAGATTCAGCGACATAAAAAAGGCAGCAAAAAGACCAAAACCCCTAATAGTCACAATAATCGCTAACTGGGTGATAGCGCCGCCCTTAATGACACTTCTAGCCAACCTTATACTGGCTGGAAACCCCCAATACATTGCCGGCGTTATACTGCTTGGCTTATCGCCTTGTACAGCCATGGTAATGTGGTGGATGTTCTTGGCTAAGGGCGACATGGCGCAAGGACTGATAAACACCGCAATCAACGCGTTACTAATGATAATTCTTTATGCGCCTCTTGCAGCCTTCTATTTAGGTGTAAGCAGCATACCAGTTCCATGGGACCTCATAGCCCTAAGCGTCCTCATTTTCATAGCCTTACCAGTGGCTTCTGGCGCCGTTTCACGAAAACTAATAATGGAAAAGAAAGGAGAAGAATGGTTCATCAACCGATATATCCCAATCGTTGGAAAAATATCCATCATCGCCTTACTTACAACCTTAATAGTGCTGTTCTCCTTCGAAGGCGAAGTCATCATAAACAATCCACTCCTAGTCGCCTATTTAGCAGCACCCAACCTAATGCACTACGCCATAATGATAACATGGACCTATCTCCTCGGCTACTTTGCAGGCTGGGCATATGAAACAGTCATAGACACAACCCTCATAGGCTCAAGCAGCCACTTCGAAGTCGCAATCGCCGTCGCCACAACCCTTTACGGCATAGGATCTGGCGCAGCGTTAGCAACAGTAATAGGACCATTAATGGAAGTACCACTCATGCTCTCAGTCGTCAAAATGGGCTTAAAAACTAGGCATCACTTCCCGAGAAAGAAGAAACCAAAGGCTGATAAGAAAGCAACATAGAAACGTTACATGCAAAGTGAGTCGCATGAACAATTCTGGAGTTCACAAAAAAGAGGGTTTCTCGCTGCTTGACATGATTAAAACAGCCAAAAACAACCCAAACTTCAAAAAAGTAGGCGCAATAGCCCTATTCATAGGCGTAGTCCGCGGCGAAACATCGGAAGGCGAAAAGGTGGAAAAACTAGAATTAGAAGCTTATGAGGAAAAAGCAAACGAAGTTTTAAAAAAGATTTGCGAAGAACTAGAGAAAAAGCAGGGAATCATAAACGTGCAAATCCACCACTTGCTAGGCGAATTTCACGTTGGCGAAGACCTAGTCTACGTCTTAGTCGCCGGAAACCACAGAAAAAATGTTTTCCCAGTCTTAGAAGAGGCTGTAGAACGATACAAGAAAGAGGCGCCAATCTTCAAAAAAGAATATGTAATCAACCATGACGGCAAACCTAAAGCCTACTGGGTCAGCGAATATGAAGAACAACAAAATAAACCAAAAGAAAACCGTTCAAAACTATTACTCAAAAAGGGCGCAGGAATATGATACGCAGAAGACAAGAACATGGAAATCAAAAATAGGCTTTTCTCAATTAATCATCAAAGAAATCCTAGAAGCCATACGAAAAGCTGACTCTGGTTTAGGCTTAGAAGTAGGCATTGGAAGCGGAAGAATCACTTTCCAACTAAGTCAAAAAACAAGTATCCACATGGTTGGCGTAGACATATCAAAAGAAATGCTAAAACTTGCCAATAAAAAAGCAGGCAAAACTCATAGAAGCGTTGACCTTGTGCAAGCAGACGCAGAATTTCTCCCTTTCCACAGCAATTCATTCACCTTTCTAGTTTGCATCAGCACACTTCATTACTTTCCTTCCCCAAAATCCACCCTAACAGAACTTTGCCGAGTAATCCATGCAAACGGCATCTTCATTATAGGCGACATAACCCTTCATGAAGAAGACTCGGAAGGCTTCATGGAAAAACTGGAAAAGGCAATTTCGCCAGCACATAAAAAATACTTCAAACCTTCAGAAATGAAAGAACTTTTAAAGAGCCACGGAATAAAACTCGAGAAACTCATGACTGTTCCCTACAAAAAGACGTATAAAGCTCTATGGGAAGACAAAGCAAAATACTTTAACATAAAGCCAAAATGCCTTTATGAAATTCTTGCAACAGCAACACCAAAAGAAAAAGGATTGTATGAAATTGGCTTGAAGGACATGAAACTATTTTACACCTTAATAGTTGGACGCATTTTCAAAATTCGCCGTCTCTTTTCTTAAAATGTGGGGTAAAAAGCGTCCAGTTTTTCTTTGATATTCTCTGTATTCTTCGCTAAACCTTTCTAGGAGCATTTCTTCTTCTTTTTCTGCCACCTTATAGTATCCCGGGATTGCTATTAGGCAAGGCAAGGTGAGAATGTTGATTGTCATGAGGAACAAGCCGAAGAACAAGAGGAAATACGCCAAATATGAAGGATGTCGTACGTAGCGGTATGGACCCCAAGTGACGAGTTTATGGTTTTGTGGCATTTCCCAAGAAGTGGCGTATTTGCCTCTGGCTAGGATGCTCCAAATAAAAAGGAAATAGCCGATGGAGGTTAAAATGATGCCTAGAGATTGGATTGCTGTAGCGTTTGGTATGGAGAGTTGAAGTGGATAAACGTTTAGTAGCGAAGAGAAACCTGCGTATACAATTATTGGGTAGGTTATGGATTCTAGCCAGAAGATTGAGGTTCCAATTATGACTAGGGTGAAGCTGAGGCTTTTTGGCGAAGGAGTTTCTTGGCTTGGTTGAGTTTTGGTTTGAGCTTTTCTTCTGTTTCTTTCATGTTTGGTTTTGGCTAGGTTATAGATGTTTATGGAGTAAAACGTGAGTAGGCAGAGGGCGATGAATGTTGCTATGAAGTTTTCGTTTTGCATGAACTATGGAAAGTGTTTTCTGGTATATTAGGTGTTTTGGATGTGGAGCCATGTTTTGATGTCTTCGGCGGCTAGGCGTTCGGTTAACTTCTCTTTCGCTGTAGCGTCTAGTTCGCTTAATGTTGTGATTACATGTTCTAAAACGTATTTTTGTTTCTTTCCGCTTATCCAGAAATTGTTTTCTTGTTTTCTTTGCAAGTAAAGTGGTTTCTTGAGGTTTAGCAGTTTTTCAATTACTCTTCCTATTGTCCATTCTGTTATTTCGTGCACTATTGTAGCTACGTCTTCTGCATCTCTTCTTGTGAAATAGAGCGTGTAGACCCATCCATCGTGGTTTTTTCTTGGAAAGGGGTGACAGTGACTGTATTGTCCAATTTTGAATTCGAGGCTGCTAAAGTCGTTGAATGGAGTGTCGCCGAAAGTTGCTAAAAATTCTTCTTTTTCCTTTTGAGCTTGTTTTTGGTGTTGGCTATATTTTTCTGCTCTTCTGAGCATGATTATAAATCGGAATAGAACGAAGCCTAGAAATGACGCTAGGGCAATAAGAAGTATTGTGTCCATTTTGTTCATTTAGTTTTTGTTGGCGAATTAATTTAACCTTTAAGAAATCAAGGGCTATGCCTAACGCTTTTCTTTGCTAAAAGAAGCATGAATAGCAAATATGCAAGTGAGAGTATGAGTGGGTTGAAGGAGAATTCTGGGATTGCTGCTGTTCCAGTTATTTTGACTGTGTGAGCGCTGTGGGCGTAGATTAGGTGGATGAGAGTATGTGTTCCGTTGGAATGCATGTAGGGTTGCAGCGGGTTTCCGTCAATCTCTACGGTGTAGGGCGGCACTAAGAGGTTTTCTGGTATAGTGATGTTGCAGAAACCCACTGTTCCACTTGTGGCAGTAGCTATGAAAGTTATGCATTTTCCGGCTCCATTGAAAAGAAGATTAGAGATTGTTGAGTTGCTAACGGTAACTATGTTAAAGTTTTGTCCATTTACGTTTATCAAATGGCTTATAGTTGCCACGGTGTTCCTAGTTAACGCAAAGTCTTGGTTAGTTGTTTGTCCAGCTTTCACCATCACACCGTTCCGTGTTAAACCAAGTTTGCCTTCCGCAGCTACCGTTATCGTGTAGCATCCTTCTGGAAGATCGCTAATTGTGTATGAGCCGTCTGGGAAAGTTTTTGCAGAAGCCACTATGGAAAGTCTCGGAATAGAAACTTCAACCATTGCGTTACTTATGGGGTTTTCTCCATCGGTAACTTTTCCCGAAATAGTGCCGCAAGTGACTACATGGTTCGTGGCTTCTTTTACTGCTATTTTTGACTTTGCACCACTGCCTTTTTCTTCTTCGCATGTGACAAGTTCTGTTTGGGAATCGTTGTCAACATTTCCAGTTACTACGGAATGACCGTAAGTTTGGCTTTCGCCCGTGTAAATGTTTTCGATGATTAAGCCTGTGATTTGGTTCCAGCTTAATATTGCACTGTAACTTGCCCAGTTGCCGCTTGAAAGGTTGTAATAGAAGCCGACTGCTATTATTTCCGTTGTGCCGTCGCCTTCTACGTCTGCCACGTCTATGGAGTAGATGAAGCTGTTTCCGCTGACAAGCCAATAGTAGGTTCCAAGTCCCGCAATTTTGTTGGGGTTTAAGTTGTTGCCAATAGAAATAAACATGTAAATGTTGCCGTAGTAATCCCAGCAGTAACCGCTCACAACAATTTCCAAGAAGCCATCACCATCAAGGTCTGCAATGGCAAGAGAGTTTATCCAATAATTTGCTCCAGAGTCATAGGCTTGGAGGTAAAGCATGTTTTGGCTGCAGTTTAAAACTGCCAGATACGAAACCCACGTGAACATGTAATAATCATAATATAAGCCGCCAACCACGATTTCAGCCATACCATCAGTGTCTGTGTCACCTACCACTACAGCCTTCAAATCAGCCTCATACCCAATATACCAAGAGTAACTACACTCTAATTCAAGCGTGTTTACAGCTGAATTGTTGCCAACAGCGACATAAGCGTAAATGGAATATTCATCCCAGAAACGTCCGCTTATCACTATTTCTAGAAAACCGTCGCTGTCAACGTCTGCGATGTCAAGCGATTCAATGGAAATGTTCGCCTCTTCATCATAAGCTTGAAGAACAAGCTCTTTTCCTTCAACAGTGAATATGCCTATGTAAGAATACCAAGCGTCTCCTATTTCATCGTAATAGCCTCCACAAGCCACAATTTCTTCAACCAAGTCACGGTCAACGTCTGCGCAGCTAACAGAAAGTAAAACCTCGAAGGCTCCCAAGCTTATGGTTAAATTGCACAGCGGGACAAGCCCAGAGTCTGTTATGTCAAAAACAGCTATGATGAAGAAGGTTTCTTCAAACTCTGAGTAGTTGCCAACCGCAACAATTTCAGCTTGTTGGTCACCATCCACATCGGCTATTGCGACATCTGTGAAAACTATGTTTTCCTCCGAAGTGTAAGGTGGGCATACTGGATTGACTTCTGCGTCAACGTTTGTTGCAAAATTCAGAAATTCATCCCAGAACGTGTCAGCGGCGAAGTCTAACTCTAAGTAAAGCGTTTTGGCGTATTTCTTCGGATAATAAATTGAAACTCCAGAAGCGTTTGAATGCACCCACCCATGCCCATCAGAAAAAATAAGCGTGGGAGCCATCTCCAAAACCGCTTGGGCTTCTGCTTTGACTGTATCATTGGAAACTTTATCCTTTAATAGGTTGGTGAAATGGTATAAATCGACAAAATCTCCTTGGAAAGTTTCCGCTTGCTCCCACGCCTCCCTAAGGGCAGTTTTACAATTGCTATAATCTCCGAGAATCGCTTCTGCCAATTTAGAGACTGCTGAGGCAGTTTCGCTTGAAGCAGTCAGGTTAAAGGCTGAAGAAGTAATTTTAGGGTCATCTTCTGGGCTTGGCGTTCCATCCGTGTAAGAATTGGCGTATTGCATAACAATTGTTGTTGCAAGCTTTGCTGGCGACATGGAAGGAGACGCTAATAGCTGCGCTAATATCAGATTATAAGGATAACCGTCGCCGGGCTCGGTTTCTTCAGAAGCCACCATATAATTCGCATAGTCACGTATTTGATAGGCGACTTCTATCATGCCCATTAAGCATGCGTCAAAAGCCAGCACATCGATTTTTTTGCCGACTGCTCCATAAATGGTCGCTAAGGCTTCTTTTAGTTCGATCATTGTTAAGTAGTCTTCGTTATTTGTGTCATCCCAGCAGACGCCGGGATATCCTCCACCGTGGTCCCATAGGATTATGGCGTAATGGTTGGCTGGGTAAGTTTGTATTGCCCATGTTACAAAAGATGTAAGTGTGGTTTTGTCACCCATGTTTTGTTCCCCCATGTTTTCAAGCATGCTAGAACCAATGGTTTCTGTGTTCTCGTCTTTCGTAACATAGTATCTTCTTGTTTCTGTCCAGTTTTGGTTTGATGAATCAAAGCCAGCAATTCTGTCTATTTGAACTATTATTGCTAAGTTGTTTGAGGAGCCGACTTCTTCCATTTCGTTTATGTCTTTTATTCCAGCGGATTCTAAGTTGTTGTCTGCGTCTAGGTAAACCATAAATGTCCATTCTCTATCGGCTGCGGCGTGTGTTGATGGCAATGCTGTGATTTGTGTTAAAGTTAAGAGAGCTAAGAAGAGGAGGATTGTGTTTTGTGGTTGTTTGAGCATGTTTTTACACAGCCTCGTTTTTAAGCATATCCAGTATGCCCAAAAACATAATTATTATGTTAAGGCTATAAGCCTTCTGACACCCTCAGCATCCAACTCCGAACCACAAACCCAACAAACCCAACAAACCAAAAAAAGGCAAATCTAAAAAAAGGGAAAATAACAGCTCAATCTTCATGCACTGTGGACTTTCTCTTAGACGGAACTTCCTCACTTACCACACTCTTAGCCCTATGCCTATGCATCACAACAACGACAACCACAGCAACAACAGCAACCACAAGCAAACCAGCAGCAATAAGCATCCAAGTATCAATGACAAAGCCAACAGGTACATCCTCACCCCGAGCAATCGCAGCGGTACATTCCGTTATCAACGCCTTAGCGCGCCAATGATATGGAAACAGCCCAGCAACAGTTTCAAACTGCGCCTTCGCCGCTGAATAATGCTTCTCATAATAGTAGCTTAAACCTTTAAGAAACGCCTCATCCACCGGACCTTTCGCGTTCGCCACGTTTGACTCTGACAACATTGACTTCAATACTTTGCTTTCAATAAGAAAGTTAAAGCCCGCCGCCTCCTGCATAGTTTCAGAGATTGAGCCTCTGCTGCATATGCCCACAACTTCGCCGTCGCTGTTTAGCCCAGGACCGCCACTCATCCCATGTGTGATGCTGGCGTCTGTTTGAAAACATGGCGTATCAAAATTTGTGATTCTCTTAGCACTTATTATGCCACTCGTCATTGAAGGCGCCAAAATTGTTTGTGGGCTTGGTAATTGGTCAGTCGTTATGTCTGGGAACCCAAACATGTAGATGTTTTGGCCTGTTGTCATTTTGTTTGAATCGCCTACCGTTAAGACCGGACAGTTTGTGAGCCCTTCCACCTTAAGTAATGCCAAATCTCTTTCAATGTAAGGACTTACGGACACAACTCTTGCAACCCAGCCTTTCGCTTCAACCTCAGTAAGCGTCGCTTTTACTTCGCCCAAAACAGCGTAAACCACACGTATAGGTGTTGTTGGAAATGTTGCGTAGTTTTGCATATAGCTTAATAGGGCTGCTTGTTGCTGCGGATTATAGTTGTAGCCCGCTTGCTGCAAAGCCTGCAATAGAACTTGGAAGGTTTGTGTAATTATGAAAGTTTTAGTGTATTGGTCTTGTGCATAATTTTCCTGCGTAAAACAAAAGACA
>JAWCNH010000016.1:0-13870 GCA_038848765.1 Bathyarchaeia archaeon | reverse complement strand
ATGGCGGAAAACTCGGTCCATACAAGGTTTACCTTAAAGAAATTTTAAAACTTTAAAGTTTGAATGGTGCCTTTTTGAGGCTTGTTGTAGCAATAACTGGCGCCAGCGGAATAGTCTATGGAAAACGGCTCCTAGAAGTGCTAAAAAAGGGAAAGATTGAAACTCATTTGATAATCAGTCAAACAGCCAAAAAACTGATAGAATACGAGCTTGAAACAAAGCCAGAAACCGTGGAAAAACTTGCAACGCATGTATATGGCAATGAAGATTTGTTTGCGCCAATTGCCAGCGGCTCCTTCAAATTTGACGCCATGATTATTGCTCCCTGTAGCATGAAAACCTTGGCTGGAATCGCTTGCGGATACTCTGACAACCTAATTTTAAGAGCTGCGGAAGTATGTTTGAAGGAAAAGCGTAAGCTTATTCTTGTTCCCAGAGAAACACCCTTAAGCCCAATTCACCTTTCTAACATGCTTAAGCTTTCAAGGTTAGGCGCAATCATTGTTCCAGCCATGCCAGCCTATTACCACAAGCCTAGAAACATAGATGACATTGTGGATTTCATTGTTGGAAAAATTTTAGACCAACTGGGAATAGAACACAAACTTTTCAGAAGATGGCGAGAAACTAAACGGGTTTAATGTATTCTTTCCCTTTTCCTTCAGGCGAGCCAACCAGCACTCGATAATATTCAGTCCCAGTCCTACTGTCATGTACGTGTTCAAGTTTTCCCTTAGCCACCACTGTTTCACCCTTTTCTGCTAGGCTGTCATACAACCCCTCGTAAGACACGATTTCACGAATCTCTCTTGTTTCAAATCCTTCAAGAACTTCAACGTCACGAACAAGGTAGACTGCGGGAAGAAACATGGAGTCCTTATTCTCATATACCACTGCTCGAATCTTCACGGCGCCTATTGGAGAAAAAGTTTTATCTCCGTATTTTTCTAAGACTTCTTCCTCTAGCTTAACTGGATGGATAGAAAATAGAGTGTTTTCAAAAAGGGCGATGTTCCATTTCCGTTCGTAAATCTTTTTGGCTTCAGTCTCATTAAGCGGAAAATTTTTTACCTTGTTTTCAACCCATTTTTTGAGAAATTCGCCGCTGAATCTTTGGACACGCGAGCCATAAAGTTCATTTAAAGCCTTTTTTACTGCGTAAGTGCTTTTCAAGCCGTAAACAGTGATGTCCATGTCGGAAAATTTTGGGTTATGAATGTCAAGAAGTATAGAGCCTGTTACGCCGAAAAATTCTGTTGGGACATTGCTTTTTTCAACCAACAATTCAATAAGCCTTACAAGTTTTTTCTGTAGGGAATCTAGATTTTCTGTTTTGAGCAGAAAAGCCAATTTTTCTTCTGGTTTGTAATGCTTCAAAACAAAATTATGCGGAACTGCTGTCATTGTGATGTTGTAGAAGGGTGAATGGAAAACGTATTGCGGATGCCCTTTTTCTAAAAGTGTGAATGTTTCAAGCAAGTTTGGAATGGTGTAAGCCTTAAGAACTCTTTTAAAACGGTCATCTGCGTTGCCCCATTTGCCTTGTTTCGCTGGAACATACTTCAAATAGGCAATAACCCTATCTTTTGGGTGATACGGACCTACAACGCAGAAGAAATATTTTTCTGGCGTTTGGATATAGTCTCTATCTCTGAAGTTTCGCATAGGTTTAACCCTTTAAGCCATTTATTGAAGCGTGAATTCATATGCGTGGTTGGATTCCAAGAGACGGCGATATTTTGGTTACAAAGGACGGTTTTATCTTTTATGCCTTCGGATACGAGCATCCGCCCAGTCGAGTGATTTCCTTTTTGAAGTATATTCCATCCAAGTTTAAAATATTGTTTCCCGTCAAGTTTTTGGAAAGAACTTGGAAATGGCATGGAACCAAGCTTTCACGTGCAACGAAACTTTACACGGCTGAGAATTGGCAAATTTTTCTTAAAACCTTCAGCACTCACTTTCCAGATTACACGTATTTTTGTCCATATCTTGGGAAAGAAGTAATTTCTGTTCCTTTAAGCAGAATAGTTAGGGTTTACGAGCCGAATCGATGTTTAGCAGCTCTTTTAAGAAAGAAAAAGAAGACTAGTTTAGAAAATTTGGCGCTGGAATTAACTGCTCTTCTTTCTTCAGCCTCTGGCGTTCCATTAGAAGATTTTGGGGTTCACGGCTCTATAGCCCTAAACATGCACACAAAAGAGTCTGATGTTGATTTGGTTGTTTATGGTTCAAGGAACTTCCGCCAATTAGAGGCCGCGATGCAAAATTTTGTTAAAGAAGGCACTCTCGCTTACGTAGCGACGAGACGCCTAGACGAAGTAAGAAAGTGTAAAGGTCAATATAAAGGCAAGATGTTCATGTATAATGCTGTGAGAAAAATGGAGGAAACAAGCAACACTTATGGCAAGTATAAATATTCGCCAATAAAATATGTGACCTTTCAATGTGAAGTTTTGGACGACAGCGAAGCCATGTTCAGACCCGCAATCTACAATATAACATGTTGCCAACTGGAGGGCGTGGATGAATTGCCAATAAAAGTTGTTTCTATGATAGGATGTTATAGGAATGTAGCCAAGAAAGGAGACAGAATCAAGGTTTCAGGAACACTTGAAAAGGTGGAGAATCTCCAAACTGGCGAGGTTTACTTTCAAGTGATTGTTGGCACTGGAACACGTGAAGACGAAGGCATATGGCGCTTAGCAAAGTAGGAGAAGGCTTACATGCATTTCATGAGCTTGAGAGACCGCGACGCTCTCATTACAGAGGAGGGTCTCATCTTTCGTGTTTATGGCTATTTTCACCCGCTAAACGCTTATGTCTGCGATGTCGAGTATGCTCCTTCAAACATTTTTCAATCAAAAGACAGAAGAGCTCTTCGCAAAGGTGAACGACAAATTTACTATAAATTTTATGCTGATGAGGGGCTGAAGTTTGTGTTGCAAAATTATCCCGAATACACGGTTTTTTACGAACCGCTTCAAACACAACTTGTAGGAGTCCCAAACGCTCTTGTAAAAAGCGTAAGAAAACCAGAGCAGAAACTTCGTGCGTTGATGGCGAAGAATCCAGAAAATAATCTTTTGAAGTCTTTGCAAGAAGTTTTGGGTATTGTTTCGGAACGTTCAAAATTGTCTGAAGAGTGTTTTGGTGTTTTCGGTTCGCTTCTTCACGATTTTTATCACCCAAACTTTTCGGATTTGGATTTAATTGTTTACGGCGGAAAAAATTTGAGGGAACTTTGCAACTTGCTTGGCGAGTTGTATAAACAAGAAAAAGGTTCAATTCAGAACGAGTTTGATGATGCTAAAGCGGTTTTGGGTAAGCGTTGGCAATTCAAGAATTACGGTTTAAATGAGTTTGTGTGGCATCAGCGTCGAAAAATGATTTACGCCATTTATAAAGCTAGGGAAAGAGCCATCAAAATGGAATTCGAACCCGTGAAAGATTGGCAAGAAATACATAATGAATACGACTCGAAAATGCGAATCGTCAAAAAAGGATGGATTAAAGCCATCGCCAGAATAACAGACGACTCCAATGCGCCCTTTATGCCGTCAATTTATGAAATAGAACTCTTAAAGATATTAAATGATGTTGACGTGGACGCTGTGAATCGAATTGTTTCTTATGTTGAAGAGTTTAGGTTGCAAGCGAAAAGGGATGAAGTTGTTTATGTGGAAGGAAATCTTGAACTTGTGACAACGCCTACAAGAAGTTTTCATCAGATTACGTTGACTTATGGTCCAAGATATTATGAGCAGGTTTTGAAAGTGCTGAAGGCGTAATTTATGTGAGAATCATGTAGTCTGTTGGGTTGCTTCCAAGCAACAGTCTATAGTATGCTTCTTGCCCAGTTTTCTGCACTCTTTCAACTTTACCTTGCGCCACCACAGTCTCACCATTCCTCGCTTGCTCACAGAATCTACCACGAAAGGATGAGATTTCCTTCATTGGCGTGAAAATTGGTCCTTCCAGAAACTTTACACTTTCAACTTTATACGTGCATGGCGTGAAAAGCGAGTCTGAGTCGTCAACAATTGTTGCTGTTATTTTGGCGTAGCCAACGTTCTTGTAAAGTGTCGAGCCGTATGTTTCGCCGATTTCGTTCCAGTCTTTCACGAAACGGATGAAATAGTCTCTTCGTTTAAACTTGCCTTGCAAAACTTTTCTGGACTCGGTTCGAACAAAAGCTTCGAATGAAATTTGCGTGTCCTTCGAACGGAAATCGAAAAGCTTCTCCAAATCCTTAACAGTATAAGCCCTAACAAAGCCTTCTTCTTCATCAAAAAGCGTTTGCAGGGCTTCGTGAACCTCACGGCAATTCTTTGACCCATAAACAACCAAGTCAATGTCAGAAGCGGTTGCGTGAAGCCTAACTAAAAGAGAGCCAGAAACACCCAGCTTGCTCCAAGATATGTTTGCATTTTCTTTTAGCAGAGTTGCAAATTCCAAAGCCTCAGTTTCCACACAGTCCAAAACAGGTTTTTTACGCAGCGATTTTAAACAGTTAGCAGGCTTGTAATGATGTTTTATGTTTTCTATTGGGATTTCGCAGAGATGCTCGTCAAAGACAGGGTTGTAAACCAAGTATTGTGGAAAGTTTTTCTTCAAGAATTCATAGCGTTCAGAAAGACCGTAAACCTTTCTGTAAGCAATCCCTCGCCTAAGCCTATCGCCTTCTTTATCAGGAATGAAACGAGGGAACGCAATAACCCTTCTTGGAGGGTGAACTAAGCCCTTAACATCAAAAATTAAGCCATTAAAATCTTCGATGTAATCTCCTTCACATGCTTGCATAAATCTCAACGAATTTGTTAGTCTAAAATAGTTTTCTCTTGCCAGAGCCAACCAGAATTTCTTAGGGCGGACATCAATGGAACAGCAACAACCGTAGCAATTACTGCTTGTATCAGTCTTATGGCAGGGTAAATAAACGGGCTTATTATGAAAGCTCCTCGAACAGCAGCAATGTCCATGGCAAAGACTCCATTATACACTATGGGAACAGCGAAAATGAGAGAGCCCCACATATTATCTGTTTGGTTTCCTATAAACGCTATTAAGAAATATAAAACTGAAACCCACTTCGGCGATGATAGCGACTTGGCAAATTTCGCTGAAGGAATAATTAATAACAAAGCAATTATTTTATCCCAGACTACTGCGACGCCAACATACCAAAATTCAGTTAATGGTTGGCAAGGTGGCAAGAACAAGAAAGCAACAATTAATATGGAAAGCGTGAGAAATGCGTGTTTCCATTTCCTATAAAAAATGAAGCCCACAGCTAAGGCATTTAAGGGCGGAGAAAGCAAAAAGGGCGCTCCATAAGGGCTCATGCTGCCAGGAGGCAAAACCCAAGCCACAAAAGCACCTACAAACGCTGCAAGAAACCCTAAATATGGTCCTAGAACCAGTCCAAACACAGAAGCAATAAGAGCTTCCAGTTTGATTTTTAAATCTGGAACGCCCATGGCTGGGACGTAGGGAGAGATAATAGATAACACATAATAGAGTGCCGCAAAGACTGCAATTAACGCTAAGTGTCGTGCTGTTAGTTTAGGCATGTAGTCTCATCTTCTGTAGTGTTTTACAAGGCTGTGTAATTTTTTACACAAGGTTAATAAAACTTTTGGCTCATCATAGTTTCTAGGGCTCAACAATGCTGCAACCATCAAAAAACCATATTGCCGAACATGTCGCCCAATGCCTACAGTTGGCAATACTCCTCGAAGTAAGCGCCTATCCAAAACCGGGAAACATCCACCGAACAGCAGATTATCAAGGCACGAGGTATGAACATTTTTTGGCTTCCGCAGTTGCAGTTGCGCCATGCTTTAGATGGGCTGCAGGAAAGGGAATCGATATTTGTGAAGGTAAACTTGCACCTTTTGAAGCACAAGTTGGAAGCTTAGTGAGGCAAGCTGTTGAAAATGTTGGTTTTTGGCAGAATGGCGGAAACACACTTTTAGGCTCTCTTCTACTGTTAGTGCCCATGGCAGTTGCAGCCGGAAAAAGCTTGGCGGAAAAAGCGTTTTCAATAAAGGAATTAAGACGCAACATAGCATTAGTTGTTGAATCCACCACAGCCTTGGACGCTGTTAACGTTTACGAAGCCATAAACATGGCAAAACCTGGCGGGCTTGGCAAAACAGCAGAATTAGACGTTAACGACCCAAGTTCTAAGCGGAAAATTCTTGACAGAAACATGACGCTTTATGACGTCTTTAAACTGGCGTCTTCTTATGATTCAATAGCTAACGAATGGATAAACAATTATGCGCTTACCTTTGACCTTGGCTATCCATACTTTGCCATGCAACTTCAACAGACCAAGGACATAAACACGTCAACTGTTCACACGTTTCTTAAAATTTTGTCAGAAGTTCCAGACACTCTTATCGCAAGGAAAGCAGGAATGGACATGGCGAAAGAAGTTTCAGTTCAAGCCAAACAAGTTCTAGAATTAGGCGGTTTAGCCACAGCCCAAGGAAAAGAAAGCCTACTTGAGTTTGACAGGAGACTTCACACAGCAGACCATAAGCTGAATCCTGGAACAACCGCAGACATAATTACTGCAGTTTTAAGCGTTGCACTTCTCAACGGCTTTAGACCATAAAATTAGCATTAAAATATTTGAAACCCTTTAGTATAAAGGCTGAAAGAACATTCGAGGGAAGACTGTGAAAGCCATAATCGCTGTTGTCGGTAGCAAACGTTCTGGAAAAACCACAGCAGTGGAAGCCTTGGTTAAAGAACTAACAAAACGAGGATACAAAATTGCCACTGCAAAGCATATTTCAGAAGAAGACTTCACAATGGACACCAGAGGAAAAGACACTTGGAGACATGCAGAGGCTGGCGCAAAGACAATAATCGCAGTGGCGCCCAAAGAAGTTGCAATAATAAAAAAGAAAGACACAGCCAATTACACTTTGAAAGACATCGTGAAAAACTGCGAAAAAGAAACCGACTTGCTGATTCTTGAAGGCTTCAGAAAGCTGATTGAAAGCAGTCCTAAAATACCAAAAATCGTCACCGTTAAAACACTTGACGAGGCTGTAGAAGCCGAAAAACGTTTCAAACCAATCCTAGCTTTCACTGGACCGGCACAAAGCATTAAAACACATATTCCCTATATTGACGTGCTTAAACAACCAGAAAAATTAGCTGACTTGATAGAGCGCTTCTTTGAAAGCTTCAGCTAGCCTTTTCAGCTTGCTTCGAGGTTTTTGGGGTTTGGAAAGCAGCTGGAGAGAGAAAGGAGTCTATGACACCATCAAAAAGATTCAGGGTTTTTCCAAACCTTTCCAACACCTCGAAGCAAGCCTTCTGCGACTATAGCGCTTTGAAAGCTTCAAACCAGCGGTTGTAAGACGCAACCATGTCCAACGAGACGCTTGGTTTTCTTTCTTCCAAGATTTGCCTAAAATCATCCATGGTTATTGGTCTAGGTTTGGCTTGCTTGTTATGTGCTTGCCCAGACTCGAAGAATTCTCCGATAACTTTTAGGTGGGCTGACTGGCATGTGTCCCTTATGTCGCTGCCAGAGAACCCTTCTGACAATCTTGCAAGTTCGTGCAAGTCCACTTCTCGGCTAAGGCTCAAATGACTAGTGTAAAGCTTAAACATTTGCATGCGAGCATGATGGTCTGGAAGGGGAACAAGGATTCTCTTTTGAAATCTTCTTATGAAAGGCCAATCTAACTCCCAAGGTCTGTTTGTGGCGCCTATGACGTAGGCATGGATGTTCTTGCCCTTGTCTAAAACGCCGTCCATTTCTTTGAGGAATTGATTACGCACGCGGACTTCTCCGCCAACTTCAGTTGAATGCCTCCCCATCAAAGAATCGAGTTCATCAATGAAAACTATGGCTGGACGACCATTCTCAACGGATTTTCTTGCAGAGGCGAAAAGTTTAGCCACGTTTTGTTCCGCTTCTCCAAGCCATTTAGACATGATTGAAGCTGCGTCGACGGAAATGAATGTGGCATCAATTTCTGTGGCTACAGCCGCAGCCAACAAGGTTTTCCCGCATCCTGGCGGTCCGAAGAGGAGTATTCCCCGGGGCCAACCAAGCGGGAACAAGTCTGGTCTTTGAACTGGATAGACTATGGCTTCTTTGATGGCTTTTTTCCCCATTTCCAGACCTATAACTTCGTCCCATTTCACGTTTGGCTTCTCTTTGACAACAAGCTCGTCATAGGTGGCTTTCTTTGTTTCTCCAGGCGTGCCTGTTTCTTTTGATTGTTCTTGGGTTTGCGGTTCTAACGGCGCGCTTACTCCTTGAAGTGCTTTTATTCTTTCTTGATACGCCATTGCCCGTTGGATGTAAACTTTGTTTAGGTTGTATTCTGGGTATAGTTGGACAAGTTTTAGGAGGGTTTCGATGGCTTTTTGGTACATTGTTATTGCCATTCCTTTGGCGCCTTGCTTGTCTAAACGTACGGCTTCTAACGCATAGTTTGTTGCGTCTTTCTCCAATTCTTGAGATGCACTCATATTTCATCACGCCTCAATTCTGATTTTACCTTGAGCTCCCAAATCTTCCAAAGCTTTTACGACCTCTTCTGTGGAAAGATTTAACCTGCTAGCGCATTCTGGAATATCTATACGGCCGCCGCTTTTTTTCACATAATCAAAAACAGCGTCGCTAATGGATGTGGAACGTTCAATGGTTAAGGAAACTTTCTGCAGTTTTACGTTTTCATAGGAAAAAGTTGATTCTGGAGACCCATCTTCTTGCGCCGCTTGTTCGCCGCATGTGGCAGCCAAAGCAACCATTTCTGCCAGTTGTTTCTTTTCTTTGACAGTTTCCGAGGCAACAATAACGGCTGGTGGCGGTTCCGGAAGCTTTTCGGCTAGTTGACGTTCAACATAAAGCTCAGCCTCTTGGAGTATTTGTTGTCCGCCTGGTGTTTTGATGTTTATTGGTATTGGCGGTTCGTTTAGGCTCATGCGTGTTGTTAGCAAGGTTTCGTTTATGGATTCGTTCACTTTTGATAGTTCTGCTGCTACGTCGGGCATGATTTGGGCTAGGTTGTTTGTTATGTTTTTTAGGGCATTAAGCGCAGGTTTTAGGTCTCCGAAAATTATGTTTAACTCTCTTATTGTTTCTAGTCTAAGAATTATGCGTTCAATGGCTATTTGCGTGTGTGAAAGAAGCGTGATTAATTTTCTAACTTCAGCCAATTCGGTGGCACAAATTACAGCTCTTTCTCTGTCTTGGCTTTTTACGGCAGTAATGCAAGCTTGGAACAAAACTTTGTCTCTTTCTTTTAATCTAACGGTAACTTGTTCCAATTTATATTGTTGCATTTTTAGGGCACGTGTTGACTGAAGAAGGATGTCGCCTAGTGGAGGAGGACGAGGGTGAAGAAATCCCATGTTTTCACGCCCTCCCCTCACCTGGTTAAAACTTAGGGTGTTGACCTGCCGATGTTTTTCACATAAACTACGACTGGGGGCTCAGGAAGTTCAGAGTCAGCAGCAGAGGCGGAAACTGGAACCTCTTCTTTAAGAGTTTCCTCCTGCACGTTTGGTGTTTCAGTGACTGTTTCGCCAAGTAATATATTGGTTAGTGTGTTTCTCATTTTTTCAAGGTCGGCTTTTTCGTTGTTGCACCATTTAAGCCCTTCTTGAATCATTTCTAGGGCTGTGCGATAGGCGTTTTCGTCGAGTTTGCCGATTTCGTTTTCAAGTTCAACATTTATCAAGGCTGAGTTGAGCTCTTTTATTTGTTCGGAGCATTGCGCAATTTTCTTGTCTATGTATTCTCGTATGGTTTGGGCTTCTGTTTTCAGCTGGTTTAGGACGCCTTCAAAATTTCTGTGGAGCTCATTATACATTTCTGGAGACACTTTATTCTTTTCTAATAGGCTTTTTAGCGCTTGGTCTTTTCTCCATATTAACGGAATCCCATCACAGAGCATGTTGACTTTGGTTTTGATTTCTGAAAGAAGTGTTACGCCGTTTTCGTCTATTTTGAATTGGTCAAAGGGGTAGCGGAGAAATTCGCTGTCGCCGTGTTCAATGAAAACTTCGTCTACTCGACCGTTTGGAGTGACTATGAAAGAGGTGATTTTTCCAATGGGGCGTCCATATTCGTCTTTAACTTGTTGACCCAAATGTAGAAAAACATTGGATGAAAGTGGTGCCATAGACTTCACCAAGTTTATGTTGTTGCTGTTGGCGCTTTCTCGCCGAACGTGGGCATGCCAGCAGGCAAGTCTGGGAATTTATCCTTAATCCTTTGTTCAGCAACAGAAGCTGCTTCGTTCAATATTTTTTGTGCATCTTCGTTTGCGGTTTCAAAGTTTATTGTTAAACCGGTGCTTTGACCTGCATCTATAATAATCCCGTTAAGTAGGTTTCCAATCTGTCCCAATTCTCTTTCGGCTTCGGGGAAAATGCTTGCCATTCCGGTTCTCACAGTTCGCAGTACGCTTACTGCAGGTGCAAGTGTTGAAACAACATCGCCAAGCTCTGAGACTGTCTTAAGCCTCAACACAATCTGTTCCAAGGCAAGTCTCGCGTGCATTATCATTTTTCCCATTTTGCGTATCTCAGCTAGCTCGTTGGCGAAGACGTTTGCACGTGCCATGTCATGCTTGGTGTAGGCTTCTACGATTCTTGCAAAAATGGATTTGTCGCGTTCCGAGAATCTGTCAGTCGCTTGGTCTAGTCTTTGGATTTGAAGTTCGATTCGGCGAACAGCCATGTCAAGTCTTGGTTTTAGCGGTCCTGGCGGGCGAACAGCTTCTTTCACCCTAAGCGTGAAGGATTGCTGCTCTTCCTGCGTTTCCCATCGTTTAGCAAATCTTTCTGACATGTTATAATACCTCCTAAAAGAGTGGCATGTAAAAACTATATTATTACATTATTAATATGGTTAAAACACTTAGATATATATGTGGCAATATAACAGCTTTTCGAGGCTTGCTAAGGCTTTAAACTGCATATGGAAAGAGTAGGAAGGCTTGTTGGCGGTTATAGACAAAAATGTGTAAGTTAGACTAAAAAGGCAGCCTAAATAGGATGTTAAGCTAGGTGAGAGAAATGAACGAAAGATTAAAAGTGTTTGGGATAGTTGCCTTATTGGGCTTCATGGCTGGAGTCATCGCAGACGCTGCAGCCACCTACGTTGTGCCAGCTTTGGTTTCCTTGCTTCCACACATCTTCCAAACAAGAGCAATTGTCTCTGGATTCGTCGGCGCAATCCTAACAGTGTTCCTGGTCTCCATTTGGGCATACATTAGTCCACCAAGCACAGAAAGATAGCAACTACAACACTTTATTCCCTTTATCTTTTCACGAAACATTATTTAGGGAACCATATTATCTTGTTTTTAAGAGTATTAAAGGCGAGGAAGAATACTGTCCAACGTTTTTGACTTGCTCGCAGAACCTATTCGCAAAGCGTTAACGGAAGTGGGATTCTCTGAACCAACGCCTCCACAAGTTATGGCTATACCCTTAATTCTGGAAGGCAAAAATGTTCTTTTGGTTGCGCCTACTGGAAGCGGAAAAACAGAGGCTGTTTTGCTTCCAATTTTCTCGAATTTTTTAGCCCAGCAAAACAAAAAGGGCATAAACATCCTCTATATCACGCCTCTTCGCGCACTGAATAGAGACATGGTTAAACGCCTTAATTTCTGGGCTATTAGGCTCGGCGTTTCTGTGGATGTGCGACACGGTGACACTGAAATCAAAATTCGCAGAAAACAAGCTTTGAAGCCTCCTCAAATGCTTGTGACAACGCCTGAAACTTTGCAGGCAATCTTGCCAGGCGTTCGCATGAGGGAGCATTTAAGCCAGATTCGTTACGTAATTATTGATGAAGTGCATGAGTTAGTAGCTGACAAGCGGGGAATCCAGCTTTCTGTTGCGTTGGAAAGATTGTATGAATGCGTTGGAAGGGAATTTCAAAGAGTAGGTTTGTCTGCGACTGTGGGTGACGCACAGAAAGTGGCGAAATTTGTTGCTGGGACAAACCGTCCAATTCAAGTGGTTGAAGCCCCATTGCCGAAAAGGTATCATTATGAAGTTGAATTCCCCATGCCAGAAGATGTGGACTATGATTTAGCCCAGAAACTGCGAACATCGCCAGAAGCAGCGGCAAGAATAAGACGAATGTTAGAACTCGTGGAAAAACATACTTCAACCCTAATTTTTGTTAACAGCCGAACAAACGCTGAAATGCTTGGACACAAGTTTAACCAGCTCACATCAAACATAGCCGTTCACCACGGCTCGCTTTCAAGAGAAGAAAGAACACAGATTGAAGATGAGTTCAAAAACGGAAAATTGAAAGCTCTTGTATGCACCAGCACACTAGAATTGGGAATAGACATTGGACATGTGGACTTGGTTATTCAATATCTTTCTCCAAGGCAGGTTTGCAGCTTACTTCAACGTGTAGGCAGAAGCGGGCATAGGTTAGACTTGGTTTCAAAAGGCATAATCATAACGGCGTTCTCCGACGATATTTTAGAGGCTATTGCTTCTATAAAGCGAGCGTCAATAGGACTTTTAGAGCCTGTTGCCATGCATGAAAACGCTTTGGACGTTTTGGCGCATCAAATCGCCGGAATACTTATGGACAAAAGGCAAGCGAAGATTGAAGATGTTTTGCAGATTTTGCAGAGAGCCTATCCTTACCGTAGCCTAACCCATGCTAAACTTTTAGAGGTTGCAAACTATTTACATTTGCTTAAGGAAATAAATCTAGAAGGAAACGTGTTGAAAAAAACAAGGAGAACCCGCCCATATTACTATGAAAACCTTTCAATGATACCCGATGAAAGGCGCTATCCCATAGTGGACATAATTTCAGACCGCAAAATCGGCACTTTAGGCGACGAATTCATGGCTTTACGCGCCCGCATAGGACTAAACTTCATTTGTAAGGGCAAAGTTTGGAGAATAGTCCAAATAGAAGACGAAACAGGCACAGTTTTTGTTGAGCCCTCAGAAGACCCGTTTGCGGCAATTCCAGGCTGGGATGGCGAAATGCTTCCCGTTCCTTTCGATTTGGCTCAAGAAGTTGGCAAAACACGGGAAGAAATTGCTGAAGAATTAAAAAGAAACAGAAATTTAGAAGAGATTGCTGAAAAATTGGCGGAAAAGTTTTCAACGAGTAAAAGTGTTTTGCGGAAGCCTGTGGAAGAAATTTTTGAACATTTGAAACAAGGAGCGCCTTTGCCAACTCATAATCACATCGTGGTTGAAGGCTTTGACAAGTATGCAATCGTTCATGCATGTTTTGGAGAAGTTGTAAACCGCACTTTGGGCAGCATATTTGACGCTGTGCTTTCTGATAGGGAACTTATTACTGGATGGTGGAATGACGGTTACCGCATTCTCCTAGAACTTCCAAGGAAAGCGGAGCCGAAAGATATTCAGAAACTTCCAAACATTCTTTTTAACCTAACAGACGAAGAAGTGGATAAAGCTTTTAATGAATATCTTGAAGCCAGATTCCCCTTCTCCTACAAAATGAAATTTGTAGCTGAACGTTTCGGAGCCTTACCACGCGGAAAAACAATGGGTCCGGAAAGGCTTGAAGAATTGCCTAGGCGATTCAGAAAAACGCCAGTTTACGAAGAAACCTTAAGAGAAGCCATGATGGAAAAAGTTGACATCAAAACTGTGAAGCAAATCATGAAAGACATTAAAGAGGGAAAAATCAAGATCAGCGCAATCTTTCGACAGCAAGAGCCAACACCACTCGCCTACCCAATGCTTTCCCAATACTCCTTAATTTCGGAACTGATGGCTCCAAAACATGTGCTTCTCAGCAATATTGAGCAAATGAAAAAGGCAGTTTCAGCCAGAAAAGTTACTTTACTCTGCCTCTCATGCG
>JAWCNH010000015.1:0-14362 GCA_038848765.1 Bathyarchaeia archaeon | reverse complement strand
AATCACAATACGCACGCTAGAAGATGGAGAAAAAGTTGACCAAGCCATAAGACAAGGCGCAAAATCAGCCGTGGTCATGGGCGCTGGTTTAATTGGCTTGGAAATGGCAATCGCCCTCACAGAAAGAGGAGTTAAAACAACTGTTGTTGAAATGCTGCCACAAATAATGCCTACCATGCTTGATGCGGACATGGCTAAAGGCGTCCAAGAGATGCTGGAGCAGAGAGGCATAAGAATAATAACTGGAAAAGGCGTGGAAGAATTCTTGGGGGCAGATAAAGTTACAGGCGTCGTGGCTGGCGGCGAACAAATAATGGCTGACATTTTCATAGCCGCCTTCGGCGTCAGAGCAAATACAGAACTCGCACAAAAGGCTGGAATAGCCCTCGGCGAAACCAAAGCCATAAAGGTTAACCCGAAAATGGAAACAAGCGTGCCAGGAATCTATGCCATAGGCGACTGCGCCGAAACAATTCACATGATAACTCATAAGCCAGCCCTACCCCAGTTAGGAACAGTCGCAGTGAGGCAAGGCAAAGTTGCAGGAATAAACGCAGCAGGCGGATACGCCTCCTTCCCAGGATGCCTAGGCTCAGCCGTAACGAAATTCTTCGACACAGAAATCGGTGTTACCGGGTTAAACGAGTTTTTTGCGAAAAAGGCTGGAATAGAAACTGTGTCTGGAACGGTCAGCGGAAAAACTAGAGCGCAATATTTCCCTGGAGCGCAGCCAATAAAAGTCAAAATTGTGGTTGAGAGAGAATTGGAGAGAGTTATCGGCGCCCAAATTATTGGGGGCGAAGATGTAACTCAGAGAATAAACGCTTTGTCCATAGGCATACAGAAACAAATAACGGTGCATGAGTTGGCGAAGTCGGACACTTGCTATGCGCCCCCACTCTGCGAAACATGGGAAATCATAGCCTTAGCCGCCGAAGCCGCAATCCTCAAACTAGGCAAATAAGCCTTCAGCAAACCTGAAAATTATAAATGTAAGAAAATTAATTAGGTAAAACTTCCAAATAGCATGGAAAGGTGATAAAAAATGGCAATAAGGGTTGCAATAAACGGGTTTGGCAGAATTGGGCGACTCTTGTTCAGAGCTGCAATTGAAAGAAACGCAAAAATAGACTTCGTGGCTGTGAACGACATAACAGACGCCAAAACATTAGCCCACTTGCTCAAATACGACTCGGTTCACGGAAGAGCACCGTTCCCAGTGAAAGCAGAAGCAGACGGAATAGTTGTCAAAGACAAAAAAATACGCACATTAATGGAACGTGACCCCTCAAAACTTCCATGGAAAGACCTTGATGTCTACCTAGCAGTAGAATCCACTGGATTGTTCACCGACCGCGAAAAGGCTTCTATGCACTTGACCGCTGGAGCGAAAAAAGTTTTGATTTCCGCACCAGCAAAAAACCCAGATATAACCATAGTGATGGGCGTAAACCACGACAAATATGACCATGCCAAGCATAACATAATTTCTAACGCCTCCTGCACAACAAACTGTGTCGCACCTGTGGCAAAAGTATTGCATGAAAACTTCGGCTTAAAAGTAGGTTTAATGACTACGGCTCACGCCTACACAAACGACCAAAGAATCCAAGACCTTGTCCACAGTGACTTGAGACGGGCACGTGCCGGAGCAATAAACATCATACCCACAACTACTGGCGCAGCAGTTGCAGCCACCCTTGTGCTTCCAGAATTAACTGGAAGAATGAATGGAATAGCCTTGCGAGTTCCCGTTCCAAACGTTTCCATCGTCGACTTGACATGCCTACTGGAAAAGAGCACAACAAAAGAAGAAATTAACGCCGCGTTCAAGAAGGCTGCGGAAGGACCGCTTAAGGGCATATTAGAATATACCGAGGACCCAGTTGTCTCCTCAGACTTCAACCATAGCACTGCCTCAGCCGTCTTTGATGCTCAGTCCACGATGGTTCTAGGAGGCAACTTCGTCAAAGTCTTAGCTTGGTACGACAACGAATGGGGCTTCTCCTGCAGAATGGTCGAGCTCATCGAACTAATCGGTAAAAATGCAGGCTTTTAAGCCCACACCCCTCTTTTATTTTTCCTAGCAATTTATAAATACAGAAAATTGTAATTCTTTTCTGCGAGTAGGGTGAAAACCATGCCTAAGATTTTGACTTTAGATGACTTTGAATTTGAAGGCAAAACTGTCTTGGTCAGAGTTGACTTCAACAGCCCGATTGACCCGCAAACAAAACGAGTGCTAGACGACACGAGGATTAGGGCTCATGGAGAAACAACCATAAAAGAACTTTCAGAAAAAGGCGCGAAGGTTGTTGTTTTGGCGCATCAAGGCAGACCTGGCGACCCAGATTTTACTCCGCTTAAGGAGCATGCGGAAATCTTGGGCAAAATCCTTAAAAAACCAGTCAAATATGTTGACGATGTTTTCGGAGAAAAAGCGCAGAAGGCGATTCGAGAATTAAAGAACGGCGAAATCCTCGTGCTAGAAAATGTCCGCTCCTTCCCAGACGAACAGAAAAAGGGCACACCTGAAGAACATGCAAAATCCGAATTCGTAAAAAAACTTGCTCCATTAGCCAACATATTTGTAAACGACGCTTTCGCAGCAGCCCACAGAGCCCACATTTCCATAATAGGCTTTACAGCGGTCTTACCAAGCGCTGCTGGACGCATAATGGAGAGAGAATTAAAAGCACTAAGCAAAGTTGTGGAGAAACCAGAAAAACCATGCGTATACATTCTGGGAGGAGCGAAGGCTGACGACTCATTGAAAATTTCTCGATACGTTTTGGACAACAAGATTGCAGACCACGTGCTAACAGGCGGAGTCGTAGGTCAACTCTTTCTTGCGGCTAAGGGCGTCAACCTTGGCAAAACAAACATGGATTTCCTAGAGAAAAAAGAATTAATGGGCTTGATACCAGGCATAAAGGAGCTAATGAAAGCCTATCCAGAAAAAATCGAAGTTCCCGTCGATATTGCCCTTGAAGTCGAAGGGAAAAGAAAGGAGATTCCGGTTGAAAAGTTTCCAACAGAATATCCAACCTATGATATCGGAGCAAAAACCATAGAAAAATACAGCCAAATAATCAAAAAAGCCAAGTCCATAGTGATAAGCGGACCCATGGGCGTTTATGAAAACAAAGAATTCGCGGTTGGCACAAAGAAAATTTTCGAGGCTATTGCAAGCTCGAAAGCGTTCTCTCTTGTAGGGGGTGGACATACGATTGCTGCTGTTGAAGAATTCGGCTTCGCAAAGAAAATGTCTTATGTAAGCACTGCTGGCGGAGCCCTTATCGAATTTCTCATGGGCGAAAAACTGCCAGGAGTAGTAGCCCTAGAAAAAGCAGCCGCCAAAACCTAATTTATTATTTTTATTTTCTTTTTGTAAGCTATGACTGCTAGTAATGTTATTGTTAGGGTAAAGAATGATAGAATCGTTAATGATGGAAACTCTGGGATTATAAAGTCTAGTGTTAGAGTGATCTGCTGGTTTTCTGTCATGTTCACTGTTGTGCTTTTTGAGTGGGTTTCGTATGTGGCTGTGATGGTGTAGTTTCCGATAGGATATTCTCCAGTGGCATTCGTTATCTTTTCAGTTAATGTTAATCTTGCCCAGCCGTATGCGTCTGTTAATTTTGAGTCGGCTGTGGTTGCGTTTGGGTAAGTTGCTGTTACGGTGGCAGAAGGAACGTTTTGGCTGATAGAGTCAACTACATGAACGTCAAGATACCAGCAGACATAAACCTTAGCTGAGTCTTGAATGCTTGGATGAGCACATGTTGAGTTCAGCAACCAAGTATTTGATTGCCCACGAGAATCAAGCCAAGTTATGGACGAATCAGTTATTCTCAGTACTGAAGTCGAGTAGACGTTAGCATGTACGCAAGTTGTTGAATTTAAATAAATAATAGAACCACTAAACGCTGACACCTCTCCGATTACTGAGTTAATTATTGCAGCATTAGAATAACCATAAAAGGCAAATCTCCAAACGTTAACCATTGTATTACTTAATGTTATGTTCGGTGATGCGCCTCCAGCTAAAAGGGTTACCGAACAATTTGTTATGAAATTCCAATAGTTAATACGCTTTGGCTCAAGATTGGAAATTGTGCATTTTACTGATTTTGGTCCTAATACAAGTGAACCAATTTCCGAATCGTAAACTGTGATCTGCAGTCCTCCGCCTCCATAATTGTAATTGTGCCACTCGTCAATGGTAGAGTTAGAGACGCTTATAACTGAAGAATCATATCCATACTGCCATCTAACATAGGAGCCGTTTGATATTGAAAGGACACAATTACCTCTTGCTGAAAGGAACCAATTCACGGCGGTGTTGTTAAAAGATGCTGTGCTGTTATCTTTTAGAAGAATATCTATTCGATAGGCTGAAGTTATAGTAGAATTGTAGGCAAAAAGGCGAGGGCAACCATTTGATGGATTTCCCAGAGTAATGTTATACTGTCGCTCTTTTGTCTGAGTAAAATTTAGAATGGCACGTTTCAAACGTAATGTGGCGTTATCTTTCACTATTATACTTCCGTTTATGTCAAACCTTCCCTCAATAGTAGTCACATTATTTCCAGTCAGAATTAAGTCTCCTTGAAATATGGTGGAAGAAGCCCTAACGGCAGGAATGTCCCCCTTTTGTACTAACATAAGGGCAAAGAGTAAAGAGGAAACAAGGACAAAAAACACGAGCCTTTTCATAGTGCCACCACCAATCCAAGATTCCATGGCGTAGTATATCCGCCGTCTCAGTTTTTATAACTTTTGGAAACCTTAACACTACACGAAAAAGTTACATAAGACTTTTATGTTGACCCTTAAAAACTAAGTAATTTGGTGAAAGGAGTTGAGAGAACGTTTTGTCGTTTCACTTATGTTGCTATTGCTGTTTTCTTTGTTCGCCTATGCAATAGGAATTGGCGTCAGCTCAGAGATTCATGACATAGCTGTTACCGACGTCACAGTTTTTCCAACAAAGGTTCTTATCATAGGAACAGTTACCATCAATGTTACGGTTGAAAATCAAGGAACCAGTCCAGAAACGTTCAACGTCACCGTATACGCAGGCACCCACGTTGTTAACCATCCACCGTTAACCGTCACTGACTTGGCACCGGGAACAACCCGGACTCTAACATTCCAATGGAAACTATACCCCATTAGGATAATGATTTTTCCACCACCTTGGCCGTGGCCGCCAAACGCGCCGTTGATTGAAAACCTAACTGTAAGGGCCGAGGTTACTCCAGTTGCTGGCGAAGTGGACGTTTCAGATAACATTTACATTGACGGCACAGTTACGATTATCTGGTGGGTTCTAGATGTAAATGGTGACGGAAAAATCGACATAAAGGACATAGCTGCTGTAGCAAAAGCCTTCGGGTCTTCACCAGGAAATCCAAGATGGAATCCTATGGTGGACTTTAACCAAGACGGAAAAATCGACATGCAAGATATATCTGTCTCAGCTAAACGTTTCGGAGCAACCTACATATAAAACATGCGACTCGATTTCCCTACATGCAAAAACATGTAAGCCTCTATCAATATTTCTCATAAGCCTGTGAACAGCACAAAGAAGAAAAAGAGACTTCATAGCCTAGGGCTTCAGCCAGTTTTACAGCTTCAACTGTTGGAAAAGCTATGGCGTTCACCCCGCTTTCTATGGCAAGCATGTCGGTTTTAACTCTATGCGTTCCTTTCGGTCGCATGCAACCCAATACAACTGGCGTGTTTGGCATCATAAGCCTTGCTGCAACAAGCACTTTTGCAATTTCCTCAGGCTTCGGCGGTGCAACAGTCTCCATAGGTGTGCCTTTTATGGGCATGAAGGCTATTATTATAACTGCTGCAGGCTTATATTTTGAAATCATTTCTAAAGCTTTGAATTCGCCTTTCAATTTGCCAAAATGAAGCCCAACAAGCACATGGGGCACAAGCGGAATTCCGGCTTCATGCAAAGCCTCTAAAGATTTCTCATAGTCCTCAATCTTAACGTTAAGCCTATAGACTTCCTTTATAGTTTCTTCCGAGCCTATTATGTCGATGAGTGCAGAATCAACTTTGGCTTCTGCTAGTCTTTGCGCAGTGGAAGGTTTAATTATGCCCGTATGCACCGCTATTGTCAAATCCGTTTCTTTTTTGACTTGAGCCAAGGCTTCGATAAAGTTGTCGATAGGAACAGAACCATTGGGCATGCAGCCTCCACTTATTAGGCATCCCTTTGCGCCTTGTTGTTTTAATGTTTTGCAAAGGCTAACAAGTTCTTTAGGCGTGGATGCTGGATACATGGTGCGAAGAACAATTCCGTCGCAGTGTTTACATTTTAAAGCGCAAGATTTGCCCGTGATGGAGATTGATGGAAACAATGTTGGCGAAGAACAGAAATAGTCTGTTTTGTAATACATGAAACTCGGCGCATAAAAACATATTTTTTTACCAAAATTTTTCAAACTAACCTCTTTAGCGGTCTTCGTCATTTTTCGAAGCGTGTTTTCATCCGCATCTAAAAGCTGTATTATCCTGCTAATGGTGGCTGACACCCCATTCGCCCTTTGCGATAAGTATAAGCCAATAATCTCCCATTTATATGTTCATTAACGAAAAGGGTTAAGAATGCCAAAGGAAGCGATGCCGAAAAAAATTCGAGTTTCTGTCGGCTCAGCCATTGTGCTTGGATTGATGAAGGGAAAATTGGACGCCCTCCCAACGACTGTTTATCTCCTCACTTATTATGATGGGAAATGTTCTGCAAACTGCGGTTTTTGCCCCCAAGCTAAGACCAGCAGAAGCCGTGGAGACATGCTTTCAAGAGTGATGTGGCCTCCTTTTCCAACCGAAAAGGTTGTTACAGCCATAAAATTTGCCGCAGAAAGCAATTTGATAAAACGTGTTTGCATTCAAGCGCTAAATTACCCTAATCTTTTCAATGACCTTCTAAACATTGTTTCAGAAATCCATTCTTGCACAGACGTAGCCATTTCGGTTTCTTGTCAGCCTTTGAATGAAATAGAAATGGAAAAATTGGCATACGCAGGCGTTGAAAGAATAGGCATCGCCTTAGACGCTGCAACGGAAAATATTTTTGAAAAAGTTAAGGGACGAATGATTGGCGGTCCTTATGTTTGGAGGAAACAGCAAGAAGCTTTGTTGAAGGCTGTGGAGATTTTTGGAAAAGGGTTCGTGAGCACGCATCTGATTGTGGGTCTTGGGGAAAATGATAAAGAGATAATGCAAATCATACAATGGTGTGTAGACAATGGAATACAACCAAGCCTATTTTCCTTCACGCCAATAGTTGGAACTGCCCTCGAAAATCTTCCACAACCATCAATAAGCCGTTACAGAAAAATCCAGCTTGCAAGGCATCTTCTTGTCAAAGGGGTAACTCGTTTCGAAAAGATGATTTTTAACCAAAAGAATGAAATCTCCAGTTTCAGCGTGGATTTGGAGTTGTTGCGAAAAACAGTAAGGACTGGTGAACCTTTCCTAACTTCTGGATGTCCAAACTGCAACAGACCTTATTACAACGAAAAGCCTAGCGGACCACTATACAACTTTCCAAGAAAATTGACGCCAGAAGAGATTGCAGAAATCGAGAAACAATTGGAGATATGGTGAAAGAGTTTTTGACACTTTATTTATTAGATGTTCTAGGCGGTTTTGACGCCGTTTCACAGAGCCCCTTCATCAAGCTGAGATTTTATAATACTTCAACTAGCCAAGTTGAAGAGTTCGTGGATAGGGAATACAAGCCTTTCTTTTTTGTTCCTTATCCGCTTTCAAAGAAGGATGAGATGTCTATTCAAAAATTTCGGGGCGAAGTGGAAATTGTCAAGAAGCGGGACTTATATAGCGACGAATGGAAAGAAATGGCTAAGGTAAAAGTTCAAGACCCAAGACTGCTTCGCAAAGTTAATAGGGAGTTTGAAAAGGCTTGGGAAAGCGAAGTAGATTTTGGTCGGGGATACGCATATGATAAAGGCTTAGTTTTCGGTGTCCCTTATGTTCAGACAGAAAATGGTTTCACTCCAGTTTTAGACATTTCAGAAGAGTTGAAAAGAAAATTTGAAACAACCTTTTCTTCGGTTAAGATTAATGACCCATTAAAGTTTGGTCAAATTGAACGTTGGTTCCTTATACTTCATCAACCAATACCGCAAATTGAACCCAAACATTTAGGAATGAAAGAAGAAGTTAACTTGGAAAGATATTTTTTGGCGTTTATGCTTGCACGAATAGCCACAATCCCTGTTGTTGAAGCCTACCATAGCCATCATGTAAGCGATTGGATAAAATCCATGATTTACACTTATTTACGAAAAAACGATTTTTTGATTCCTACTTCTACTGAGCTAAGGAGAGGCGAGCCGACGCATGTTGTTCCTGGTGCCTTAACAATTGCGCCCAAGAGCGGAATATACTTTAATACGGTTGTTTGCGACTTTGAAAGTTTGTATCCGAGCTGTATCGACTCCTACAATCTTTCCTATGAAACAGTTGACTGCAACCATGAAGAATGTAAGGCAAACAAAATAGAAGAGTTGAGACATCATGTTTGTTTAAAGAGGAGAGGCTTCTATTCGGTTTTAATTGGCGCTTTAAAGGATTTGAGAATTCACTGGTTTAAACCTCTCTCAAAAAACCCTTTTGTTCCAGAAAAGGAACGTAAGCAAGCAGAGGTGATTGCTAGGCTTCTTAAGCTCTTAACAGTTTCAAGTTACGGAGTCACTGTCAGAATTCACGGAGTTGCATGTCCGCCTCTGGCCGAGTGTATAACTGGTTACGGTCGATATGCTTTGCAGACGACTTGGAACATTGCAGAATCGAATGGTTTGCATCCAGTTTATGGAGATACTGACTCCATTTTTCTTGATAACGCTTCGACATGGCAGGTTGAATGGCTTATTCGCACAGTGAAGGAAAAACTTCGACTAGATTTGGCTGTGGAGAAGCAGTATTCTATATGTGTGTTGCCTAAAGCGAAAAAGGCATATTTTGGCATCTTCCCAGACGGCACATCAGATTTGAAAGGTTTAACTGCCATAAAATCAAATTCGCCCAATTTTATTCAGCAAGTCTTTCGTGACTGCGTAAAAGAGTTAGCGCAAGTAAAAAATTTTGAAGAGTTTAGGTTGGCGAAAAGACGCATTGTCGCAGTTGTACAGCAAGCCATAAGAAAGCTAAGAGAACGGAAAGTGGAATTGAAAGATTTAGTGTATTCTGTTCAGTTATATTTTGACCCGAATGAAAACTTGCCACTCATGAAAACTTTACATCAGCCCTATCAATGCGCCATGCAACTCATGGATGCAGGCGTAAAACTCAACAGACGAGACACAGTCCATTTTGTTAAGGTCAAACCCTTCAACTATAAAGGAAAAATTTTCACGGTCAAGCCAGCAGAACACGTGAAAAGTTTGGCTGAGATAAATTTTGAAGATTACGTTCGAAACTTGATTATGGCGCTCAACCAAACCTTTGGTCCAATGGGCATAGAACTGGAAGCGAAGGCGGAAACAAAAATTACAGATTGGTTAAAGGAAACGTAGCCAAGCCCTTAACATTCCACTCTTCCTTGGAAAATTTTTCCTTGCGAAGCTTTTCAGAAAACGTTTTTTCGTAAGACGAAAGTTCGCCTTCTTTAAGGTTTATGTTTAACGCCTTTTCAAATCCCCTTACTAGAGCGGTATAAGCTTCTTCGATGGAAATTTGGGCGCCCACTTCATTTGTGACTGATGTTATTTTGTTTTTAGCTACGTTCACAACTTCCATACATGTCTTAGCCCATGGAACATTCAAGAAGGTAAACATTTTCTCCAAGTCTACGTTCAACAGGAAAGTGCCATGCTGAAGGATTGCTTTTCCTTTGTGGGACTGTGCGCTTCCAGAAATTTTTCTCCCATTTATTGTGATGTTGGGGCATTGCTTAGGATTGCCAAGGTTGAAGTCAGCTTTTATCCCCAAAAGTTTAAGCGCTTCCACTAAGCCATTGCAAATTTTGTTATACGCAGAGGTGGCGTCTTCCACTCCTAAATCTTCTTTTCCAACAATCACGCTATAGGTTATCTCGTCGTCTCTGTCATGATAAACAGCGCCGCCGCCCGAAATTCTTCTCACAATGTCCACGCCATGTTTTCGGCAGTTTTCCACGTTTACTTCATTGTAAACATTTTGGAAACGCCCAATTGAGACTGCGGAAGGATTCCAACGGTAAAATCGCACAGTGTTAGGAGCCAATCCAGCCATTCTGGCTCTCAGAATAGCTTCGTCAATCGCCATGTTCATGTAGGCGTCAAAGGCTTCCAGTTTAAGTAAACGCCAATTGTTCAATTATCGCACCGTCTTTATGGATATTCTGGAGAAAGCGTTGCTTAAAACTCTAACCAGAAGGCTTCAGCAAGCTAAATAAGATACAATATTTATTTGGCACACATGGGCTCCGAAACTACTGTGTTGATAACGCATGAAGTGTTGGAGTCAATTCTTCAACATGCCAAACATGTGCACCCGAAAGAAATGATACTGCTTTTGAGAGGGAAAACAAGCAAAAACCAGATTAAGATAACCGACCTAATTATTCCACCCTTTTTCACTCATGGCAGGGGCTTTTCTGGATTTCAGCCTCACATGTTGCCCATGGACTTCTCTTTGATTGGACTTGTGCATTCTCACCCCTCTGGAATTCTTCTGCCTTCAACGGAGGATTTAAACAGAATGTATGGTAGAATAATGATGATTGTAGGATTCCCATACAACGGAATTGAAAACATAGCAGTATATAATCGTCAAGGTCAAATGTTGAAACTGCAAGTAATCTAGCGACGAGTGAAAAACTGTTGCAGCATTATTCCGCTCACAATGAATACAAGCCCAACTATGGTAGAAAACAAAATTGTTTCTCCAACAATGAAATGAATCAAAAACAAAGAAAGGAAAGGAACCAAATAAATAAGGTTGCTCACTTGCGCGGTTGTTTTGGACAATTTTAACGCCCTAAGCCACACCAGAAAGGTTGCTCCCATCTCAAACAAACCAACATAAACCGCCCCTAAAAAACCAATTAAAGGAGGAACAACTAACCCAGAAAGAAGCAAAATCGAAATCGAAAGAAAAAAGAAGCCGAAAGCAAAATTCAAGAACAATTTAGCAACTTCGTCCCGCATGTCTTTCATGTTGAATATCCAAAAGAGAGCCCAAATCACAGCACTACAAAACGCCAACAAAACGCCCAAAGAATTAGAAAAGCTAAGTTCTAAAAGGTTTCCGTGAGACAAAGTAAAAATGACGCCGAAAAAGCTTAGGAGAATTGCAAAAATGCTTCTCCATCCTATTTTCTGTTTAAGCAAAACAATGGAAAAAATAACAACCATTATCGGCCAAGTGTAATTTAGTGTTAATGCTTCTTGGGCTGGAAGCAATGAATAGGCTTCGAAAAGGGCACTGTAGTAGAGGTAAGGGTTCAAAAAACCGAGAAGCAAAGAACGCAAATACTCCTTTCGTGAATATGTTTTAAGTAGGATAAGCTTGTTTTGTAAGAGGAGAACTGCCAAAAAGAGGAGAAGCGAAACCATTGAGGCGTAGAA
This sequence comes from Bathyarchaeia archaeon, assembly GCA_038848765.1. Lineage (GTDB taxonomy): Archaea > Thermoproteota > Bathyarchaeia > Bathyarchaeales > JAWCNH01 > JAWCNH01. Next base: position 2,759 of record JAWCNH010000015.1, on the reverse strand, counting down.
AAGCATCTGGAGAAAGTCTAAATATTTTAATGTGATTTTGAAGGCTGAAGCGACTGTTGACCACATTATTACGGCGGCAATTGCATACGCATAGCTTTCTTCTACCATAAAAAGCACTCTATTATTCTCATGTTAAAGAGGTTTTCACGGGACAATTTAAAATCAGTGTTTAAATATGAGTTTTGTTGATTAACCTAGCTAGAGGAACAAAACATGGGGTCAAAGTCGCCTTCAGGCGAATATTCAGCGAGAAAACTAATGGAGAAAAGGAAAAAATTCAGATGGAGCAACCGCTACTACAAGAGGCGGATGCTTAGACTGGATGTTAAAGCTGACCCTCTCGAAGGCGCTCCAATGGCAAGGGGCATAGTCCTAGAAAAGGTAGGCGTGGAAAGCAAACAGCCGAACAGCGCCATAAGAAAATGCGTTCGAGTGCAGCTTATGAAGAATGGAAGAACCATAACAGCTTTCCTCCCAGGAGACGGCGCCTTGAACCTTGTAGACGAGCATGATGAGGCAGTTGTTGAAGGAATCGGGGGTTCAAGGGGAAGAAGCATGGGAGACATTCCAGGCGTCAGATGGAAAGTTATTATGGTCAACGGTGTTTCCCTAAATGAGTTGGTTTATGGAAGAAAACAGAAACCAATGCGGTAGGCAACTGGGTGAACAGCTTTGAGCAAACAAGAGACGGAAATTAAATTGTTTGGCAAATGGAGCTTTAAAGGAATCGAAGTGAAAGATGAAGGATTGAAACGGTATCTCAGCCTCAAACCCATTTATGTGCCTCACAGCATGGGAAGACATGAGCATGGCAGGTTCCATAAGGCAGAAGTCAACATTGTAGAAAGACTTGTAAACAACCTTATGCGTCCAGGCAAAAATGCCGCAAAAAAGGCACGTGCAATAAACGTGGTGAGAAACGCTTTTGAACTCATTCATTTACGCACTGGACAAAATCCAATTGAAGTTTTGGTTAGGGCTGTAGAAAATTGTTCGCCTTGCGAAGACACCACACGCATTAGCTATGGCGGAATTGTATATCACATGGCAGTGGATATTTCGCCTCAAAGGAGAATAGATTTGGCGTTGCGTTTTCTATGCGAGGGAGCTAGGCAATCTTCAATTGGCAACCCTAAAAGTTTGGAAGAATGCCTCGCAGAAGAACTAATCTTAGCCGCTAATCGTGATGTGAAGAGCCACGCTGTTTCCAAACGATATGAAATGGAAAGAGTAGCCATGGCAAACCGATAAGGCAGAAACTATTTAGCATGCAATTCTATTATGTCGCCGTCTTCTAAGACAAAGGAAAGCCCCACTTTCTGTGGACTAAAAGACAACCTTTCAGCCCAAACTTTGGCATGCGAAAACCTGTTCAAAAAATCGCTGTGGATTTGTTTGGCTAAATCAGACACAGTTGCGCCCCTCTTTAAGATGAAAGGCTTCGGCGACGGCGCTTTATCTGACGGGCTTTTTGTGTAAACCCTGATTATTTCCAGCGCATCAAAAATTTCAGCGCCAAGGTTTTTCAAGCCGAAACCATTTTTGCAAGAAACTGGAAAAATCTTAATCTTGCCATCCACAAACTTTTTTAGAGTTTCCAGTTTTTCGGTTGCGCCAGCGACGTCCAGTTTGTTGGCAACTATTATTGCTGGACGATAATTGGTGCTTTCGAAAATGGCGTCTTCCACATCGTCTAACGAAACTTCGCCAAAAATCTTCACTATGGCATTGACAATTCCATAACTTTTCAACATCTCTTTAACATCATTAAGCGAGCAGTCAGTTAAACGCCCCAAGACGAAAATGCTAAGTCCCACAGCCATGTGTAGCCTTTGAATCTGCACCTCACCCTTCGGCTTCTGAACAACTATTCTCGCCTTTTCCAATTCGTTCAATATTAAAGACAACTGATTCTCTGGATTCTGCGACAAATCCACCATCAAAATTAGTCCATCAGCATTACGGGCTAAACCTAAAGTTTGGAGACCCCAAGCTCTGCCTTCCGCAGCACCTTCGACAAGCGCGGGGGCTTCAACAATTTGAAACTGTATGTCCTTATAAGACAGCATACCAGGAATAGGCTCTCGTGTGGTGTAGGGATAATCAGAAATCTCAGCTTTAGCGTTTGTAACTGCGGTTAAAAGACTGCTTCTCCCAACTTTGGTTTCTCCCAAAATCACTATTTGAGCTGCGCCTTCCTTTTGAAGAAAAAATTTCGGTCCACCTTTTCCAGCTCGCCTTTGCTCTTTTTCCGCTATTTCCTTTCTCAGAGTGGCGATTTGACGTTTTGTTTGGGCGCAAAGCTTGCTTGTCCCTTTATGTTTCGGGATTAATCCTAAAAACTCCTGTAAAAGCCGAAGTTTTTCCTTGGGATTTCTCGCCTGTATCGCTTGGTTCCATTTTTTCTTCGCTTCGGCCGGAAGATTCGTAGGCATAGCCTTATCGCTTCAATAATATGCTGGAATGAAAATTTTAATGTTTATTCTAAAAGCTTTTAGTCAGCCTCTTCTTTTCCGCCGTTTTCTTTCTTAACCAATTCTTCGTACTCGTTTAACGCATTCACATATGGCTTATATTCAGCATAGGTTGTTTTTTCTTGCGCTTGGCTCTTGGGTGTTTGTTTTCTCTTTTCCTCGGTGTATAAGGCGACCACGATGGTTATGGCTATGGGCAAGAATACAAAGGCGATGTTTCTGAAGTAAAGAGCTAACCATATAGCTATGCTTGTGCCAAAAAGCATCCACAATGCGATTAAGCCT
>JAWCNH010000014.1:0-14573 GCA_038848765.1 Bathyarchaeia archaeon | reverse complement strand
ATTCTTTATTAGCGATGACGCATGTGAGCGAAAATCCCACCGCAACCATTAAAAGGCTCGTGCAGACGGACTCAACAGAGAATAGGCGTAAGCCTTTCAATGACAGAGAGTTTACCCACGCACGAGACACGGTGGGCGCGGGCGCATTTGCCCATGCACGAGAGAGCTTAACAGAGTGGAGCGTAAGGCTCGTCGGTGAGGTTAAGTGTTAGTTGCATGGGAAACAACGCCCGCGATATATTAAGAGGGTGAGAAATGTCTACACTCATGAAAACGTACACCATATCGCTGCATGGGTTTTGGAAGTATCAAGCTGACGTTTTTGACGAAAACTATGCGTTAGTAGCGAGAAGCGAACTTAAACGCAGAGAGGTCTCCGTCGATTTTTTAAATAACCGAAGGCGTGTATTGATGCGGCATGGCTTTTTACGGCAAGAGTATAAATTAATAGATGAAAATGGGGATGTGATTAGTTATTCTCATCCCAAAATGACGAAGTATCCTCTTACCTTCTATATTGAATGTGATAAAGAATGGCTCAGAATAGAAAGATCAGGTTTTTTCCATATTAGTTACATTTTCTACAATGCTCTCCAACCAATAGCTTGGATAAAGAAAAAGGGAATGTTTTCACGAACATATGAGCTAAAAATCTGTGAATCTTCTATGCCTTTAATAATCGACATAATTAGCATTGCAGTTGGAGTAGTTGTTTTTGATGCTGTAGATTCTGCTGCTGCATCTGCTGCGTCTGCAGGCTCTGTAAGCGCAGCGGCAACTGCTGGAGCGGTGTCCGCATCTGCTGCATCAAGTAGTCGCTAATGAAATTTTAATGAAGATACAGAACTTTTAAGTTGATTTAGGCTGAAACAATAGTAAAGAGTGTGTAAAGTTGGACATCGAAACAAAAATTGATTTGATAAGCAGACCGCCAACAGAAGAAATTCTTACGCCAACTGATTTGCGGAGGCTTTTGGAAACCGAAGAGCATCCGGTTGCCTATAATGGTTGGGAGCCCTCTGGCTTGGTGCATCTTGGAACTGGCGTTATCTGCGCCTACAAAATGAAGGACTTTGTAGAAGCGGGAATTAGGTTCAAGGCGTATCTTTCAACTTGGCATGCTTGGATAAACAACAAGTTAGGCGGTAATCTGCAACTCATAAAGCAGGCGGCTACTCACTTTAAGCATTCATGGATAGCTTTAGGCGTTCCAGAAGGCAAAGTTGAATTCATCTATTCAGACGAGCTTTATGACGACCTTGAGTATTGGGCTAAAATGATTTCAATCGCAAAAAACCTAACCATAGCCAGAGCGAGAAGAACCTTGGAGATTGCTGGTAGAGAAGAAACAGAAGCGCATTACGTTTCAGACTTCATTTATACGCCAATGCAAGTGGCGGACATTTTCCAACTGGACGTTAAAATTTGCCAGCTCGGAATGGACCAGAGAAAGGCAAACGTTGTGGCAAGAGAACTAGGTGAAAAATTAGGGTTTTGGAAACCCGTCTGTGTTCATCATCATTTGTTGCAGGGCTTGCAGAAACCAGCTTTGTGGCCGATTCCTAAAGGAAAGGAAAAACTCGCCATTTCTTCAGCTAAAATGTCCAAAAGCAAACCAGAAACATGCGTTTACATTTATGACCAGCCAGAAGACATAAGACGGAAAATCTCAAATGCCTTCTGCCCAGAAAAACAGGTGCAATACAACCCCGTTTTGGAAATCTGCAAATACATAATCTTCCGAGAACTTAAAGCCTTCAAAATAGAGCGTCCAGCAAAATTCGGCGGAAACATTGAATTTCACACTTATGAAGAATTGGAAAAAACTTATCGGGACGGCAAGTTGCATCCCATGGATTTGAAAAAGGCAGTTGCAGAAGAACTCATAAAGATTCTGACTCCCGTCCGAAAGTATTTTGAAACAAATAGGCAGGCGAAAGAAAGCTTAAACGCTATAAAGCAGGCTCAAATAACAAGGTAAAAGCTTTGTCTGAAAAATTGAAAAACAAGTTGGAAGCAGTTCAGCAACTTTTAAGCGAGCTTAAGGCTGAATCCACAAAGGGCGTGCCCATAATTGTGGAAGGACAGAAAGATGTAGATGCGCTTAAAGAATTTGGAATAAACGGCGCCATAATTTCTGCCAAAACTTGCGCGAAATCTTTTTCTGATGTTCTTTTTCAATTAGAGAAGCAGAAGTATAAGGAAGTCATACTTTTATTTGATTTTGATAGGCGCGGAGTGGAATGGACAAAACGTTTAAAACAATGCTTGGAACAGACGAAAATAAAGCCTAATGTTCACTTTTGGAGTAGTTTAAAAGCATTTTTGGGGCATGACATAAAGGATATTGAAAGCCTAACCACCTATCTCCAAACCTTGCAAAGGAAAAGTGGTGAATAACAAAGCTGACAAGGCTTCCCGACAACCAAGTCTGTAGATTTGAGTATTGATGGCGATTTTCATTTAATACTTATGGGTCTGCTGATTTGACTAGTCCCAGAATTTTCTTTTGACCAGTCTTTTATCTGACGAAAGTGGGCGACATGCAAGGATGTTAGAGACAGAGAAGAATTATAGTGAGCCTTGTGTATCTGAAATTAGTAAAGTATAATAACTACTAGAGGCTAAACCTACACAAATCATTACGAAGTGATTCAATCACGCTAAATCTCGTAATTCACATCGGAGGTGATGCTTACGGGATCATCACAAGCGGTTACCGTAAAGTATGTTATAAGGGCTAAATTCGAAATCGAAGGCGTAGTTGAAAAACCAGACGTCATCGGAGCGGTTTTCGGTCAAACAGAAGGCTTGTTCGGACCAGACTTGGATCTAAGAGAACTGCAGAAATCTGGGCGCATTGGCAGAATTGAAATTGAGCTTCAGTCGAAACAGGACAAAACCACTGGCAGCATACTTATTCCCACTAGCCTAGACAGGGTTACAACGGCAATCATTGCTGCAAGCATTGAAAGCATAAACCGTGTAGGACCATGCGAAGCCAAAGTAACCTTGGAAAAAATCGAAGACATTAGAGAGGCAAGGCGTAAGGCTATAATTGAAAGGGCAAAGGAAATTCTTCATCAATGGACTGTGGAAACTCTTCCAAGCACGGATGAACTTTTCCGAGAAGTTGCGGAAATTTTAAGGTCTGCTAAAGTGGAAAAATATGGACCAGAAGAGTTGTCTGCTGGACCAGAAGTCGACAGTTCAGACGAAATCATAATAGTTGAAGGACGAGCTGACATAATAAACGTTTTGAAATGCGGAATAAACAATGTAATCGCCCTCGAAGGCGCCAAAGTTCCAGAGACAATAATAAAACTTTGCCGAGAAAAGAAAGCCACAGCTTTCCTAGACGGAGACAGAGGCGGCGACCTCATACTTAAAGAGCTCTTACAAGTGACAAACATAAAATATGTTGCGAGAGCTCCGCCGGGCAGAGAGGTTGAAGAGTTAAACTGCAGAGAAATCATGGCAGCCTTAAACCAAAAAATACCCGTAGAAGAGCTTAAGACAAAAAGGGAGCACCGTCGCATGCTTCTGCCGAAAAGAATAATTGAGGTTAGCAGAGAGCTTAAAGGCACATTGGAAGCTGTTTTGCTCAATGAGAAAATGGAGGAAATCGCCCGAATGCCCGTCAGCGAACTCGCCGAGAAACTGGAAAAAATCGAAGGGATAGACACCGTGGTTTTTGACGGCGTAATAACCCAAAGACTCATTGACATAGCAAACGAAAAACACATAAACTATCTAATCGGCGCAAGAGTTTCAGAAGCCATAAAACATCCATTAGGCATACGTCTACTCACATTCTCAGAAATAGAAGACTAAATCACAAAAATTCGGTAAGCGTTTTGGGCTTCTTTGTGGGCAATAGTTGTTCTTCGCTTATGCCAAACATGGATAAAATTCGTATTGCAGCTGGCAAAATCTGATTCGAAACATAGTAGTTAATGTCAACTTCGTCATAGGTTGCAAGCGTATATGGTCTTGCCTTTTCATATAATTTGCCAGAGCCAGCCACAATAACGTATCCAACTTTGTCGCCGATTGTAAGTTCCAAGCCTTCCCTCATTAATTGTTTCGCAGCCTCCACATGGGCAGCTTTCACGGCGTATTCTTCAACCTTTTTTGTCAAAGTCTTCCAAATTATGAGGTCTTTATAGGGTAGTTTCCTCTCTTGAAGGTCGCTTATGAACTGCTGCACAAATTTAACCGCCTTCTGCGGCGCATGCTCCTTAAGAATAATTTCTAACACCTTTTCTTGAACGTTTTTGGCAACTGCCGCCCAATCTCCACGGATAACTTCTAAGCCGACAATGTCTAATTGTCCATTTGGTAAAAGCCCACAATACCGTTTTTTAGCTTCAGTAAACAAAATGCGAACATAAATTTTGTCTGGCTTTATTTCTAATCCAATTTTTTCGCTAATTTCCTTGGAGAATTTCTCGATTTTTTGGGCTTCATGTTTCACAAACACGCTGTCCGTGTCGCCGTAAATAACTTCTATCCCGCATTTTTTCGCCATTTCAATCGTATTTAAGATGGTATAGCGTCCCCACGCAGTTGCGGCTTCTGCCACTGGCTTAATATACCATCTGGCTCCTATCCAACCAGTATAGCCATAGGAAGCGTTTGTGATGACTTTGACAGCTCTTTGTCTAGCGTCTAAGGCTCGATACATGGAAGTTTTTGGTTCAAGACTTTTCAGCTTAAAGCGTATTTGGTCCCGCACGGATATTAGATGAGATATAACCCTTTTATAGAAGCCCGCTGGCTCCTTTCGAAACTTGTGTTTCACTTCTGGCGCAACATAAACGTCCTCTTCTGGAATAGGTTCTTCTGGAGAAACGTAAGTGTCTGGTGAAATGTTGTAGGTTATCATTATGTTTGGATACATAGCCTTAAAGTCTAGAACAGCAATGTTCTCATGTATTCCAGGCTTAGGTTCCAGAACGATGGCGCCAGCGTATGGTATGTATGGTCTTTCGACGCGTTTTGGAAAAAGCTCATTTATTTTGTAGGCTTCTCGCAGTAGAAACCATTCAACTCTAAAGCCTACAGCCGCAGTTCCAACGTGGTCGAGGGGCAAGCCAACTAGGTTGGAGAGTTGAATTGCGAAGTCCAGCATAACGTCTGCTATGCCCATGATGCACTTTGTGTTTTCAATGGAAAACCTTAGGAGCTTAGGGCGTTTTTGGCTGTTTTCCCAATAAGCTGGAAGCTCGGTTTCTTCGATTTGCATTTTTTCTTCTAGTTTCATGACGCCTAAGTAGTCAGCTACGTTTTCCAAAGTTTTCACTTTAACTTCTTGCAATTCGTCGCTAAAATCGTAAAAGTCAACGTTTGCCCGTCCGGTTAGGGACATGTGACCATAAACACTTGTGTGAGGCTCTGTTCCAACCCTGTCGATGGAAAATTTGATTCCCAACTTCCTTGAACGGGCGAGAAGGTAGGGCAAATCTTGCTGGTTGCTGCCATACCCCACAATAATGTCTGGGTCGAAATTTTGAACATGTTCCACAAAGGATTCTATCGTCGCCTTGTCATCAGAGTTTTTCGTCACAAATTGTTTGTTTTCACCTTCGTTTGTGGCTAAAGAAATTATTGCAACTGGGTCTTTCTCTGGTTTCGGCGTCCCCCTCGGGCTATAACATATCATGGAAAAGCCTAAAACTCTCAGTTTCGGCGTTTCCTCCCTTTCTATGCGTTTTGGAAAGGACTTCGCCAAATAAACTTCGTCCACTAAAACCTTATACTGTCCCTCTTTAGCTTTTTCTACTTCTATTTTATGCCAACCGCAAGGCACCACGTCATTGTCAATCAAATAGCGCATGGAATATCTTATGTCGTCTTCGAGACATTCCTTTACGCCGTCAATTTTCTGTAGACTTTTCGCATATCTCGGTAGGCTATCTGGGTTTTGGCAGTAAACTTTGACTGCCTTAACTGGTTTTCCAAAATATTTCTTCTCTGTGACTTCCATTTTAATTATGTCTGGGTAGTCTCTTTTCTGCGACCAAATTTTTTCCATAATTTCTTCGAGCTTCTCAGCTTCTTTTGGTATAACGTAGAAGTAGGCGGTAAAATTTTGGTCAATGATTAATATGCGCTTATCCTTATCGTCTATGCCCCAAAGCCAAACCTCTGGCTTATTATTCCTAACTTCATAATTTACGTCTAAAAGCCAAAAAACTATTTCCATCGCCTTTTTCTCCCCAATATGCATTATGGGGGTGTTTACTATTTTAAATGTTTATAACTATTGATTAAAATGGATTAGCCGAAAAAGGAGGAATAAAATCTAGGGACTCTTTTTTACTATTTTTTCTGTTTCGAGTTCTTTAACGCGGGTTTCAATGAATTCTACAACTTTTTCTTGGCTGTATCGCTTTTCTTCCATTTGTTTTCTCAATTGTTCTTTTATTGTGGCTAGCACTTTGTCCATGTCGAAGGGCTTGAGTATGTAAGCGTCTGCTCCACGGTTTACGGCTTCTATTGCATTTTGAAGTGTCGGATAACCTGTTATGATGATTTTTCGCATTCTTGGTGTTGTGTCCTTCATTTTTGTTAGTAGTTCTATGCCTTCCATGTCTGGCAGCCTAATGTCAATGAGTGCCAAGTTGTAAAAGTTTCTCTTCGTCTTTTCTATGGCTTTTTTCGCGTTTTCCGCCGTGTCAACCTTGTAGCCTTCTTCTTCCAATATGGTTGTTAAAACTTTTCTTATGTTTTCATCGTCGTCAACAATGAGGATTCTGGGGTTTTCAGCCATATTTTTTCACCTCCCTCTTCTTCTATTTTTGTTTCGATTGGCAGAATCACCGTGAAGGTTGTTCCTTTTCTTAGGGCGCTTTTCACGGTTATGGAGCCTCCGTGGGCTTCCACAAACCGTTTACAAATTGGTAAGCCGAAGCCCATGCCTTTGGCTTTTGTTGTAAAGAGTGGTGTCCAAAGTTTCTTCAATGTATCTTGAGACATGCCGATTCCAGTGTCTGACACAATAAACTCGATTTTTTCGCCTCTCCTTCTGCTTCTAATTGTTAGTGTTCCGCCTTTAGGCATGGCTTCGACATCGTTTCTTATGAGGTTTATTAGAACCCTCTTAATCTTTTCAAAGTCAACTTTCATTTTAGGCTCTTTCCTTGCAAGATTCACTACACGAATGTTTTTCGGAATTTCAACTGCTGCCAGCGCCTCTTTCACCAGCGTCTTTGGATTTGTTTCTGAAATGTCAAGCTTTATTTCTCTGGAATAGTCTAAGAGGTCGTTTATTATTTTGTTTGAGTAGGCTATGTTTTTCTCTATTAGTTCAATCATTTCCACAATTTTCGGGTCAAATTTTTCGTTTAGTCGCCTCTTAAGGTAGTATGCGGCTCCTGCAATGCTTGTAAGCGGGTTGCGAAGGTCATGCCCAACCATGCCTGCCAATTCGCCGATTACGGCGAATCTTTGGGTTTTAAGCAGTTCTTCTTGAATTTCTTTTAGTGCACGTGTTCTTTCTTCTACTTTTTGTTCAAGTTGGTCTGCATAAAGCTGGAGCTCTTTTCTTGCTTTTTCTAGGCTTTCCATAAGCTGGGCGTTTTCAATGGTTATTGCCGCCTGATGCAGAAAGAGTTCTAACGGTATTAGGGATTCCCTAGTAGGTTTCCGTCCATCCACAGGGTCGTCCATGCTTAAAATGCCGACTATTTTGCCTTCTGGCGTGCGTAATGGAGCATAAAGCATGTCTTGAGGATGCCAATCCACCATGTCTTCTGGAGAAAGTCTGCTTGGAACACCAGCATACGTAGTTGCCTCGTCTAGGGGTGCTTCTGGCGGCACATGGTGAACGTATTCTCTAATCCACGGGTCGGTCCATGGCAGATAATAGAACTCGCCAATCTTGTATTTTTCAAATTTTGGACCAAGTCTTTCTTTCCAAACATGTCCTGGCGCTCTTCTTTGGGTTAATAGTTTTTCTTCTTCTTTTGTTAAGCCTATGGTGACGCGTTCCGTTCCTTCCAAGTTTTCATCTCTTAGGGAGATTACAACTCTTCTCCAGCCGAACTTTTGGATTGTTTTGGCGATTTCCTTGAGCCTTTTGCGTGAATCCTTGGTTCCCATTATTTTTGTGGAGCTTTTCATCAGGTTTTCAAGTCTTTTAGAAAGTGTTGCAAGGCTTTCTGTTCTTTCTAGGTTGCTTAACGCTATGGCAACATGCGAAGCTAAGATTTCCAGCAGCCTCCTGTCTTCTTCGTCAAAAGCCGCGGGTTTCCTACTTTCAACGTTTAGCACGCCTAAAATTTTGCTTCCTTGCTTTATTGGCACGGCAAGTTCGGAAATTATGCCTCTTATTCCTCCGCTAATGTAAGCCTTTTCCTTTCTTACGTCTGGAACATAGACAACTGCGCCCTTCCGCGCTGCCTTGACTGTTATTCCCTTTTCTCCATTTAATGGCAAATTTATTTTAGGCGTATATCTTAATCCCTTGGAAGCCAACAATCGCAGCTTTTTTCCTTTAACCAAGAAAAAGTCAACATATTTATATCCCAAAATTTTCTGCATGGCATTTAAAGTCTGTGTGCAGACTTCTTCTATTTTCCTTGCTTTGTTTAAATTTCGTCCATAGGCGTTTAATGCAGCTAGTTTTTCTCGTCTTTCAAGGTTGCTTATGGCTATCGCTGCGTGGGAAGCCAGTATTTCTAGTAGCTTTCTATCTTCTTCATTGAAGACTGCGGGTTTTCTGCTTTCAACATTTAATACGCCTAAAACTTTCTTGCCAACTTTCATGGGCACAGCGAGCTCAGAAAGTATGCCTTCTCCACCTTTCACGTACGCTTTCTCTTTTCTAACGTCTGAAACCATCACTGATTTTCCAAGTCTTGCCGCTTTGACTGTTATTCCCTTTTCTCCATCCAACGGTAGCCTGAGGGATAAAACCTTTGAGTATCCTCTATGAGACACTAGGCGAAGAATTTTTTCTTCCACCACAAGGATGGAAGCATATTCGAATCCTAGGGTTTTCTCCATAGCGTCTAAAGCTAACTTGTAAATTTCTCTAAGGTTTTTGGCGTTGTTTAGTCTTTGAGCATAAGTGTTAAGCTCTGAAAGTCTTTTCTCGAAAAGGTTCCTTTCCATTTCCAGTTTTTTGCGTTCCGTTACATCAAGAACTTGAGCAATAGTCCGTATTTGGGCTTGAGCGTCGCATGTTGTTGCAGCCCTAACTTCAATTTCTCTTTTACCGCCGTCCTTTCTAACTATCTTAAGCTCATACTTTGAAAGCACTTTCCCCGGTTTCAGCCGCTTTGCTTGCATGCACATTTTTCGGTTTGTGAAAAGTGGTTTGCATTCTTCTGCTAGGAATTTTCTGAAGTCTTGCCCAATTATTTCTTCTTTTGAATATCCTAAAATGTGGGCTAATTCGTCATTTGCATAGGTGATTTTGCGGTTTTTGTCTATTATAGCGATGCCGTCATGGGAGTTCTCTGCGACAGAACGGAAAAGTTCTTCTCTTTCACGAAGCTTCTCTTCTATAAGTTTACGTTCTGTAATGTCGCGGCTCACGCCCACTATGCCCGCAATGTTGCCCTGCTTATCTAAGAGTGGAACCTTTATGGTTTCGAAAAATTTTCTTCCACACTTCTCGTCCGTAGTTTGTTCTTCGACGCGGACAGCCGTTCCTTTCTTAAGGACTTCTTCATCGCTCTTTTTACATTGAGCAGCCAAATCGGCAGGGAAAATCTGCTCATCCGTCTTCCCAATGATTTCCTCTCTTTTCAAGCCCACAAGCCTTTCGAAGGCGCTGTTGACAATTTGGTTTCTTCTTTCAACATCCTTAAAATACACAATGTCTGGTATAGCTTGAATTAGTGTTTGAAGAGAAGAAGTCATACACTGAAGGCTTTCCTCATACCTTTTACGGCTTGTCACGTCTCGGGCTATCCCAAGCTCGCCGACTATTTCTCCGTCCTCAACCAAGGGCACACTTGTAAACTCGCCGATTAAATATTCGCCAGACTTTGAAAGAACGCGAAGCTCCACAAGCTCAGGCTTTCCAGCAAGGGTTTTTTGAAAAGATTCCACAGCTTTGTCCACATCTTCTGGATGTATAAGCGCAGTGAAGGATTTGCCAAGCCACTCTTGAGGCTTCCAGCCAGTAACCTTTTCGAAAGCTGGGTTAAGCCAAGCAATTTTCCCATCTGAAGAAATGCAATAAACAACATCGGGCGCAGCATTAATCAAATTCAGATAAAGCTTCTCGTTTCCAAAAGTCTTTTCCAATCTTTTATGCTGGGTTATGTCCACAGCAATCTCAAACCTAACATACTTGTCCCCAAACCACCAAACAGCCTTATCTATGCACTTATACCAATGCTTATTTCTTGGAACTCGACGCTCACAAACATGAGCTTTCCCAAGGTTTTCTCCAAAAATGTATTTATTCGTGCAGAATGGACAAGGGCTTTCTAAACCATACATAACTTCGTAACATTTTTTGCCTACAGCTCCCTTGCCGAACAACTCTTCAAACTTGTCATTCGCAAAAAGTATTTCATAAGTCTCCGGGTCTGAAACATAAACAAACTCGTCTAAACCATCAAAAAAGGCATGAAGTTTTTCTAAAAAACGTGATTGTCCTTTCTCCATTTTAGGCACCACCAGAAAGCAACCGTTCTTTCAAACTTTTCACACTATTCAAAAAATCCAAACATTCGCCTACAGAATTTTCAAACTCCAGATTCAGCTTTTCACAAAGCCTTTTCAAAATAAGCTTTTCTAAATATACTGCTCCAGGTCCAAAGATTTTTTCTAGGGCTTTCTTGAATTCTGACAAGTTTTGCGGAATCTCTTCCCTTTTTATTTTGAATGAATCTTCCAGATGAAATAATATGGCTTCTTTAGGCGAATCACCTAACGAAGATAACCCTTCCTCCACAGCCTCTAAGAACGCTCTCTGAAACTCTTTTGGCGACATTTCCCTCACGAATGGTTTGTATTAAATCGTGCGATGCATTAAACTTTGGAAAAGCGCAATTAAATCCTTATGAATCCAAAATACATATGCTCAAACATCAATAAAGTGTGTTAAAGGGTTAAACGCTTTTAATAGGGCTAACCTATTTGGCTTTGAGGGAAATCATCCTTGAAAGTTTTGGAAATGAACCTTAAGAAGGGCGTTGTGAAAGTTGTGCCTGAAAGCCTTGACGATTTGTGGCACTTATATAATATAATTTATCCGAACGACATTGTCTATGCACGAACCACAAGAGAAGTGAAGGCTGAAGAGGAGTATGCTAGACCGCAGAAGGGAAGGAGAGTTTCAGTTTTCATAGGTTTGAACGTTGAAAAGGTTGTCTGGGACAAAGCTTTAGATAGGCTTAGAGTTTTAGGCACAATTTTTGAGATTCCAGAAAACATAGGCGGAAAGGGCTCACATCACGCTCTTAACATAATAGTAGATAATCCCGTCACCATAGTAAAATCGGAATGGATGAAGCATCACCTTGAAAGATTAGAAAGAGCAAGCAAACCAGAAACAACGCCTATAATTGTTGTCTCCATTGACGACGAAGAATTCTGCATTGCCACCCTAAGACAATATGGCATAGAGATAAAAATTGAAGAAAAAGCCGAGCTTCCCAGAAAAAGTGAAGCAGAAAAACGAGCTTCGGCTATGAACGCCTATTTCGAAAAAGCCTTAAACTCCCTCAAAGAAGTTTGGACAACACTTCAAAGTCCAATCGTTGTGATTGGCTTAGGCTTTCTAAAAAATGATTTCGTAAAATACGTGAACACCAAAGCTTCAAACATTTACAAAGCTATCATCGACGTGAAAAGCGTAAACAGCAGCGGAACTGCAGGCATACAAGAAGCGTTACGTTCTGGAATATTAACAAAAGCCCTAAAACATGTCCGCATAGTGGAAGAAACTAAAGTCATAGAAGAAGTTTTAGAAAGACTTGGAAAAGGGGAAACAAACGTGACTTACGGGCTTGCTGAAGTAGAAAAAGCCGACGGATATGGAGCAGTGGAAAAACTAATCATAGCTGACACAAGGCTTAGAGAAGCTTCAGAAGAAGAAAGAATTAAGCTTGAAAATCTCATGAAAAGCGTGGAAGAAAAACGGGGGCAAATCGTCGTTATCAGCACGGAACATGAAGCTGGAACAAAGCTTCAAGCTCTAAGTGGAATAGCAGCGCTGTTGCGATTCCCAATAGGATAAGGAGACTATTTTAAAAAAGGTTTTCTGGTAAAACCCTTTTCACATCTGGAACTGCATCAAAGTCTTCATCATAACTTATAATCGTCTCTATACCATTTTCCTTCATAACTTGTAAAGTCAGAGCGTCATCAAAATCCAAGCCAAAATTTTTCATGTAAGTTGTAGCCATAATTCTGTCAAACAAAGTGGAAAAATGAATAAAAAGACCCTTATAGCCAAGGAGACTTGAAAGAAACGTTTTGATTTCACTCCATTTCTTTCCATAATGTTCCATAACTATTACAATAGTGTCAACGGCGAAATCTAAAACAATGCCTCTGAATTCGCCATTATGAAATTTTCTGAGAGCTTTTTCGCATATGTTGGCTTTTCTCTGTCCCAACTCTAGTTCAAGAAAAATGTTGGCATCAACCAAAAATTTAGCTTCTTTCCATGGTTTTGGCAACTTTAATCTTTCTAGCCTCATGCTGGAGCCCTACCCCGCTCTTGTTCAGCCCAGCAAGCAAACCCTTAATGGCGCTTACTGGATCTTTGGGAACATCTACCTCCTTAAGTAAGGCTTCATGCTCCCGCATCCAACAAATAAAGGCTTCTTCCGCAGCCTTGCTAATGGAACCCTTTCCATACCCATAAACCATCATTGCTAATCGTCTAAACTTTTCTTCAACATCATTTCGTACATACACTTTTATTCCAGCCATACGAGACACACATGATTCCAAAAGGAATAAAGATATAAAAACCTTCAGGCACAATCTCTAACTTCCAAATAGTTTAAGTCTCCGCCTTACTTCTGGCTTTTCCTCTGCAAGTTGTTTTAGAACCATTTCAAAGGTTTCTCCCGAATCTAATTCGCGTTCTAAGAAAACTCCAGTTCTTCCAACCTTATCACGTCGCAAAAGGGCGTGTACACGGTCCAAGACTGTTTCTAGCGAGATTCCCAGCAAGTGAGCAACATGCTCTTCTCTTCCAACAATGGTGCTTTCCACATGCCCCTTCGCTGTTGGCTCTATAAGCATAAGCCTCTTATCTACGCCTAAAACACGTTTATTCTCTTTAAGCATCGGAAATGTGGCTTCACCGCTGAACTTGTAAAAGTCTCTTTCTACTTGGCGAAGTTTCACAAGTGGGAACGAAACAACTCTTCTTTCGTCGATTTCAATGTAACCTTTAATGGCGTAGGCTGGCGTAGCTTGAACTATAATTCTTCTTTGTATTTGAATTCCAGCCCGCTCTAGGGCAGACTCTATAAGGAATGAGGAAGGCGGGTTAGGCAGAAATATGTCAATGTCACTTTTGGCTGAAACATCTCCTCGGGCGATGCTGCCATGCGTTATAGAGTGAATGTGAGAGTTGGCTAGCAGCTCCATTATTTGAATGGCTTCCAGCCTAAAGTCTTGCAGCAGTTTCCAATGGGCTTCATCGTAAACAACTTCTAAAATCTCTGCTCGTTTAACGGGTTTTTTAGCCACTAGCCTTCACTACTGAGAGAACTTTTCAACCATTCTAAGTAGGGCTGGAAACCTTTTGTGGCTGGTATGGCTAAAACTTCTGGCACTTCATAGCTGTGAAGAGCCTTGATTCTCTCAGAAAGTTTTTCGAAAAGGTCTTCGTCTGTTTTCATAAAAACAATGAATTCCTCTGCTTGCTCCAGTTTTCCCTTCCACCAAAAATGAGATGATATTGGACCGAAAATGTTGGCGCATGCAATTAATTTTTCTTGAAGCAAAATCTGCACTATCTTTGTTGCTTCTTCATTATTTGCTGTGGTGGTGACTGCGATGATGGGTTTCAAGTTGTTCGCCCAAAATTTTAGCTTTGCAGCCTATTCCTTATGTGCTTTTTCTAAATATTTTAGAGAGAAGGGTTTGATGTCCATTTCTCTTTTTAATGGAACTATGAAATTCTCTGCATCCCTCAAGTGTCCAGCCCATTCGGAACGCAGTTCACTCATGAATTTTGAATACTCCGTGTAGTTTTGATGCAAAGATACAATTACGCCGTCCATTCCCATTCCCAAACCATTGGAAGCGTAAACAACGTTTGGATGTCTAGAGGTCCATTCTTTGGCTTTTTCCATTAAATCTTCGTTTGACGTTACTAAGCGTATGAAAGTGAATGCCATAATTTCAAAGTTAAGTTCTTCAAAGTTTGGGATTAAAGTGTATTCTATGATAGCGTTTTTCTCAAGTTTTTTCCTCACTCTGGTCACGGTGGGCTGAGACACGCCGAGAGATTTTGCCAGTTCTCTGTCGCTTCTTCTCGAATTTTTCATAAGCTCAAACAATAGCCTAATTGCTAAATTCTTTTTCATGGAACAGAAAATATGCCTTGAGAGATATAAACCTACTCATATGGCTCTGGTTTT
>JAWCNH010000013.1:0-15139 GCA_038848765.1 Bathyarchaeia archaeon | reverse complement strand
GGCAGACCGTGTAATCCAATTGTCTTATGGTGGGTTTGTGGAAACTTTCATGGATTTAAATAAAGAATCTGTTTTCGGTTTCCGCAGTAAAGGTTGAACAGAGCATGGAGAAAGCAACAGCCTTCACTGTTAAAGTGGTTGAATTAGGATTCAAAGACGCTTATGACATAGCCGATCTCTTCGGAAAAGTTTGGTTGGAAAACGCTCAAGAATATCCAGTTGAATGGCGGAAACTCAGAGCTTTAAGCCCAGAAGAAATTGTGAAGGAAATGGAAGAGGGATACCAATATTTTGGCGTTTGCATAGACGGAAAACTCGTTGGCGTATACAAAACGCTTCTCACAGTGCATGGCTTGTTTGGGGAACACCAATCTGTCCACCCAGCCTATAGGAGGCTTGGACTCGCAACCGCCATGTATCAACACTTCATCGAATACGCCAAAAAATGCGGCTGCAAAAGAGTCTTCGTCAACATCCTAGCCAACCATGTTCCAAGCGAAAAGATTGTAGAAAAAATGAAGTTTCGGAAAAGGGGACCGCCCTACGAGCAAACAAGAGGCATGCTCGTCCAAATATACGAAAAAGAGGTTTAGGAGAAACAATCCTTGAATCCTTTCATGATTAAAGTTGAGTTGCTCTGTTTGGGCGCTCAGACAAACGTAAACATTGACAAGGGACGTAAAAGCGGAGCAGGACCAGCAGGCGGCAGATACTCCCTTCTGCCAGACGGAACATGCCTCGACCTGCCGTTGCAGGGCGCTTTCGTTGAAAAATCACCCTTCAGCCTTATTCAAGACGAAAGAGGTTTTGTTTTGTTAAAGAATGGCGAGTTTTACACCAGATTAGACATTATTCCTTATCCGAGTTTTTATGAGAAGGCTACTTCTGATGGTGTGCTAATGCAAAGAATTGCGATTCTTCATGGAAAGGACTGTTTGGCTTCTACCGTGTATTCTCGGTGCATATATTGGCGTAGCCAAAGACAATGCAAGTTTTGTGGTATAGAGCTTTGGCGCGGCAAACCCGTAATCGAACTTAAGACTGCACGGCAACTGGGCGAAGTTGCATATCAAGCCCAAAAAGAAGGCGTTGCAAATCATGTTACATTAACCACTGGAACTCCGCCAACCCCCGATAAAGGCGCAGTTTTCTTGGCTGAAGCTACAAAAGCAATCAAACAAAGCACGAATTTGCCAGTACATGTTCAAATAGAACCGCCCAAAAATGGCAAATGGCTTGAAACACTCTATGACGCCGGAGTCGACACGGTTGGAATTCATGTGGAAACATTCGACGAGAAAGTGCTTTCCCAAGTTTGTCCAATGAAACCTTCATTAAAAGAATTTTTCGCAGCTTGGAAAAAAGCCGTGAAGCTTTTCGGCGAAGGACAAGTCAGCTCCTTTCTCATTGCTGGTCTCGGCGAAAGTGACGAGAGTATATATAAGGGGGCTATTGAACTTGCAAACTTAGGAGTGATACCATATCTTCTTCCTTTAAGACCCATAAGGGGAACGGCTTTAGAAAACGCTTTTCCACCTTCTCCTGAGCGCATGATACGGCTTTATGAAACTGTTGCCCAAACATTGCATAGTTTTGGGCTTGACCCGCAAAAGAATAGGGCTGGATGCGTCCGTTGTGGCGCTTGTTCAGCCATAAATGAAGCCTTTAAATATTTTACCTAACATTTCAGTCTCTCTAATGGAGAGACCAACTTGAACATAAATGAGAATGTTTTGAAAGCTGTTTTTCAAAATAGAGTTGTGGCTGTTGTCGGCTTGTCTAAGGATTCTAGCAAAGACAGTTACCATGTTGCCGAATACTTGCAAACGCAGGGATACAAGATTGTCCCGATTAATCCTACCGCAGACCAAATACTGGACGAAAAATGTTACAAATCGCTTCTAGAGGTGCCAGAGGAGGTTCAAAGGCAAATTGAAATCGTCGACATTTTTAGACCTCCCCAAGACGTTCCGCCCATCGTTGACCAAGCGATTCAGTTGAAAAAACGTTTCGGAACCCTCAAAGCCGTTTGGATGCAGTTGGGAATAATCCATGAAGAAGCAGCGAAAAAGGCTGAGGAAGCCGGTTTAACAGTTGTTATGAATCGCTGCATGATGATTGAGCATAAACGCCTTATATCTCAAAGCGATAAAGAGCTAGAAAGAATCCGCGCTGAAAAGCGGCAGGAGCTGGCAGGCATGGTGATGAAAAAGAAAGTTGGCAAACCCATAACAGTTACGGATGAAACTTTTGATGAAGTTGTTCGGCAGAACCCGAAAATGGTTGTTGATTTTTGGGCGTCTTGGTGTGGACCGTGCCAAATTATGTCGCCAATAATAGACGAATTAGCCGAAGAATACGCTGGCAAAATAACGTTTGGAAAATTGAACGTTGACGAAAACCCCCTTATCTCTGAACGATATGGCGTTATGAGCATACCGACGCTTCTTGTAATGAAGAATGGTGAAGAAGTAGACAGGATTGTAGGCGCTATGCCGAAAGAGCGTGTAAAAGAAAAACTGCAAGAACTCTTCTCAACGTGAAAAAGCCGAACGTTTAACCATATCTATAATGTCATTTTTTAAATGAACAAAGGTTTCACTAAGCCTCTTAGCATTCTTCTTCGGCATTCCTTGGCTTATGAGCTCTTTTTCAAAGGCTTTTCTTGCCTTCCGAACTTGCCAACCCAATGTCAAATATATGATTGTGAGATTTGCTCCGAGCCTTGCTAGCCACGGAAGCGAACGGAGGAAAGTGGTGAAAATTTTTGCTACACTTGTATCCATGTCTACGCTAGGCGTGGGAGTCACTCTGCTATTCTTCTTTCTGGCTTGCTTTCTTTTCAGCCAGTTTCTCTTTGATTCTTTTTTCGATTTCTCCTTCAATGTCTTCTGAGGCAATTTTTCTCCAGTCCCGCTTTCCAAGATTATCTAGCATTCCACCTAGGTTTGTAAAGGTTCTCATGTAATCTTCAGTCATTTTCAGAGCAATGTTTTCTGGTATTCCGCCATTTTTTAGTTCTTGATAGTAGGCTGCCGCAGCCTTTCCCATGTTTCTTCCCGCTTCTTCTGAGAAAACTGTTGCTACAATGCTTTTTATGAGGGCTGGCACCTCCTTGGCTACAACTTCGAGGACTTCTTTAATTTCTTCTGCTTCTGGCTTATGTTTCCCTTCAATCATTTATTTCACCCCAAATACTATACAATAGTGGTCACTTTAGTTAGGTGTTCTGTGCAAAAATGACCAGAAAGTGGACAGTTTCACTCTATTAATTCATAAAGGTTTATTCTACCTTCAATTTGCCGCACCACGCCAGCGTCCAACAGTTTTTTGACTCTTTCACGGATTATGCGCCTAGAAGCTTTCCCTCTCATGGCTGCAACTTGTCTTGTAATGCTTGAAATGTTCAGTCTCCCTTTGAGGGCTAAGGCTTGTATTATGCAACGGGACATCTCATCTTGCGCAATCTTGGTTCTCTTCAAATAGTTTTCTGCTGCTTTAAGGCGGGAAGCAACTTTCAATGGTTCGCCATATAATCCTACGCCTATTCTTGCAAGCCTTAACGTGGCAGCCAAGGATTCGTATTCTGGGTTGCCCAGAATAATCTTTTCAAGAGCGTCCAGTCTCTCTATTATTTGGTCAAGTTTTCGGCTTAACTCCTCTATGGTCTTACCTGAATTTTCCTTTTTTGACATGGAATCCCGTGGCTAATTCATTGTTTGTGGCTAAAGCATATAAGTTAATGTCACCTAAATGATTTCTTTCTAAGTGATGCTTTATGCTTGACTCGGCAAATAAAATGGTGAATTTAGCACAAAAACTTGGCGCAGAATATGCCGATGCAAGAATTGAACGGATTCATTCAACCAACATAAGATTTGTGAAAGACAAGTTTGAAACTGTCACGGCTGGCGTAGACCAAGGATTGGGAATTCGAGCCCTATATAAAGGCGCATGGGGATTCGCTTCTACAAACTCTTTAAAAGAAGAAGACATGAAACAAGCAGTGGAAAACGCCGTGAAAACGGCTAAAGCCATCAGCAAAGTCACAAAAGAGAAGGCGAATTTAAGCCCCGTAAAAACCTACAAAGAAACAGTCACTACGGCAGTCAAGAAACCCCTTTTAGAGGTCGAAATGAAAGAAAAAATGGGCTTAGTTACAAAAATGGCTGAAACCGTCAAAGCCTACAGCCCAAAAATCGCCAGCGTCACAGCAGTTTACGGCGAAGCCTTCGGCGAAAGAATAATTGTCACAAGCGAAGGAACACAAATAACCATGAAACCAAGCCTGGCAACAGTAGCAGTCTTAGCCGTAGCAAAAGAAGCAGAAAAAATAACCTCTTGCGCCAAAAGGTTAGGCGAGCCAGGTGGCTTCGAAATTTTCGAAAAATTTGACATTGAAAAAACAGCGGCGGAAACCGCTGAAAGGGCTGTTAACCAGTTAAAAGCTAAACCCGCGCCCACTGGAAGATTCACGGTTATTGTTGACCCGGAACTCGCCGGAGTTTTCGCCCACGAAGCAGTTGGGCACGCATGCGAAGGAGACCATGTGGCTGCCGGCGAATCGGTTCTTCAAGGCAAGATTGGGCAAAGTGTAGGTTCGGAACATGTCACCATCTACGACGATTCCACGGTTCCAAACGGTTGGGGGAGCCTAAAATACGACATGGAAGGCGTTCCAACCCAGAAAAGGCTCATCATAGAAAAGGGCATTTTGAGAAACTTCATCACAAACAGGGAAGTCGCAGCGAAACTTAATTTGCCTCCAAACGGCGGCGCAAGAGCCCAGTCCTTTGCGTTTAAACCAATCGTCAGAATGAGCAACACATACATCGCGACTGGAGACTGGACATTTGAAGAAATGTTGGAAGACATAAAATATGGCGTTTACGTGAAAGGCACGAGAGGAGGACAAGTTGACCCCGCTAAAGGAACCTTCCAATTCGGCGCTGAGGAAGCCTTTCTAATAGAGAAAGGAGAGGTTACAACACCGCTTTTGAATGTTTCGCTTTCTGGTTTAACCTTGGAAATATTGAACAATATTGACGCAGTCGCCAAAGATTTTAAGATGCATGTGGGCTACTGCGGAAAAGAAGACCAAAGCGTTCCAACTGGCGATGGAAGTCCACATATTAGAATAAGAAACACGGTGGTAGGAGGTAAATCCTAATGCTAGACAGCCTAACCTACGTTGTGGAAAAAGCCGAAAAAGAAGGAGCAAGCGAAGCTGAAGCCTTCTATTCTAAACGTAACGAACTTCAAGTTAGAGCGGAAAACAAGCAAGTAAAAATAGGCGAATGGAAATCCGACGCTGGAATAGGCATAAGGCTTGCCATAAAACGTGAAGACGGCTTTTCCCTAGGCTTCGCCTACTCAACAGACTTCTCACATTCAGCCTTAAACGAAGCCGTAAAACAAGCTTTAAAAGTTGGCAAAACAAGAGAAACAGACCCAGATTTTAAAGGATTCTGCCACAAAGAAACAGCAAAGAGCCTTACAGAGGTCTATGACAAAAAAATTTCAGAAATCTCTCCAGAAGAGGCAATAGCCCTAGTTAGCAGTCAAATAGACGCCTCCTTAAACGATAAGCGTGTGGAAACCGTCAGAGGACTAACATTTTTGTTGACGACGGAAACTGCCGTATGCAATTCCAACGGGGTTTCTGGAAGCTATAAAACAAGCGGCTTCTACTCATCCCTTTATGTTTTGGCTAAAGAAGCAAACACTCAAGGCGCTTGGCAAGACGATTATGCCAGCAGCTATTATCCAAAGGAAGAGCCGATACGAATGGCTGAAGACACGGCTAAACTTGCCATTCAACAATTGCATCCAAAACCAATCGAAAGCGGAAAAATAGACCTCGTCATGGCGCCAGACGCCTTAGCTGAACTTTTCATTTACACTTTGATTCTTGAATTGAGAGCCGACAGAGTCCAAAAACTTCAGTCGCCCTTTGTTGGAAAACTGAACAAAAAAGTAGGCTCTGAGCTACTGACAATTTTGAATGATGCGCATGTTCCAAAAGCAATGGGCTCAAAACTTTTCGACGACGAAGGCGTTCCAACGAAAAAATTGCCCCTAATAGAGAAAGGTGTTTTGAAAAGCTTCCTCTACGACACTTACACGGCGAGGAAAGATAATGTGGAAAGCAGTGGAAACGCTTTAAGATATGCTTTGCTGCAAGTGGTTCCAAAATATAGAATGGAGCCCTCCATCGGTCCCACAAACTTTGTAGTCTCGCCTGGAAAAGCTTCAGAAGAGGCTATAATAGAGGATGTGAAAAACGGTATTTACACGAAATACTTTATTGGTGCTCACACTTCGAACGTTGAAAGCGGCGTCTTTTCCATCATGCCCTACTGCGCATTCAAGATTGAAAAGGGAGAAATGAAATATCCCATAAAGGAGGCAATGGTTGGCGGAGACATCCTAAGCCTACTTAAAAATGTGGGCGCCATAGCGAATAACGTGAAGCAAGTTTTGTTCTATAATGCTTCTTTAGTGAAAGACGCCACTTTGATTGCGCCCTCAATATTAGTAAAGGATGTTTCAGTAAGCGCCTAGAAAGGCTAAGCCCTTGCAACAGCCAAAATAAACGCCCTAATAATTAGCGTAACGCCTAACAAAATTATTATTGCAGCCCAAAACGCAAACCACAATGTGATTGTTGCCGTTTTAGTGAGAAACCTATTGATGAGAAAGCTTGCTCCAAACCAAAAAACAATGTTTGACGTTGTCTCCGCCTTTTTGTTTAAAGGCGAACCAGCTAAAACTCTTAGCAGTAGCATGCCAATTTGGAAAAGCCCCCATATAAAACAGAATCTTCTGGCAGCCAAATAGACCGTTGTATGGGCGGCTGGAGAAGCTGGAGCGGGAAAAATGACGTCGCCAAAGTTGGGAACATTCACCATCTTAAAGTCTCTAAAGAAATCTAAAATTTTGTCGAAAAGGTTTGGCGTGAGTGCAAAAATTGTTCCCAGCAAAATGAAGAAAAAACCCGTGGAAACTGCGCTTAAGAATCCTTCTTTGTATCCGCCTTTGCCCAAATCAAACCACTATTAGATGTTAATCCCTATTTACATATAACATTTTCACTCGCAGTTTCTCTATGCATCTTTAAATACTTGCTGTGAATAAAACATGTGATTAGGTGAGCATTTGTCAAATTGTCCTAAATGTGGCGCTAAAGTTAAAGAAGACATGAGCTTTTGCCCAAAATGTGGCGCACCCTTAAAAGCTGAAAAGCCTCCGGCAGAAGCAGCAGCACCTGCTTCGTCAACACGCAGAGGTGAGAAAGCAGAAGAGAAGGCTGAAGAGAAAGGGGAGAAGCATGAGAAGGCGGAGAAAGTGGAAAAATATGAAAAGCGTGAGGTTAGCTTCATCGCACCGTTCATTGGCGGTTTAATATTGATTTTTCTGGGTGTGATGGCTTACCTTCAAGTGACCGGTATCATTGGAAGAGAGGTTGCTGGAGCCATCTTCCTAATTGTCGTAGGAATCATAATCATCATAGCTGCTTTTTATGCCATGACTGTTGCTGCGAAGAGGCATCCTAGGGCTTAAAGGTTTAGATGAACCATCCGAAAAACAGCCTATAAAGCCTATGTTCAAGAAGCGTCCATGCGTTGCGTCTTCCAAAAACTCGAAAATAGTTTTTCCCAGCAGCTTCAATCATGTCACCAATGTCATATCTCGGAAACATGCAAGAAGAAATTATTAGTTTACCCCATTCGCCCCGTTTAAGTTCATGCAACATTTTCGTTCCTCGCCCAGTTTCAACTTCAAAGAAATATTTGTCATAGTTAGGCGTAACATAAGGTAAATCGTCAAGTTGTTGGGCGAAAACCCCTTCCGTTGCACTGTAAATTTCTACAACTGGAACTTGCCCAAAATATTTCCTAAGAATAGGCGCATACTTGAATTGTATTTTTCGCACGCTTGTGCAGAATAGGGCACGCATTTTCCAGAGTTCCATGGGCTTTTTTCCATGTTTTTTCTTCACGTATCTGGCAAAAGATAAAATGACAGGCGTGACACCCATAGCCGCAGTCACGTTCTTGTCAAGCGCCTGTTGGTAGGCTAATTCAAATCTTCTCTCCCAATCAGCCTTCGTTATCCCAGCGCCTAAAGCGTCAATCTCCTCCTGCCTAGGCAGAAGACTAAGCTTGTTAAGCATGGGATTCAGCCTAGCATAGGTTCCAGAACTATAACCATAGGTTATCTGCTTGCCGCCCACAACCATGGTATGAACGATTGATGGAAAATTGAGGTTAAGAATATGCCCAGTTAAAAGCTCCAAATCCCCCTTTCTCATGGCATGATTTACCAAGGCTCTGGCTCCGCAAAGAAAAATCTGTTCCAAATGCGTTTTTGTCGCTGGCAAAACTTTCGCTGGACCAGTCGACCCGCGCGTCATGACCCAACACACAAGAGGTTCCGGCAGAATTGCTTTGTAATTGCCCTTCTGAACCTCAGCCAAAAGCGGATTAAGCATCTCATAATTGAGCACTGGAAAATTAGCCCTAAAACAGGCTATGTCACTAATCTCCGAAGCATTATGGTTTTTCCCATAATCGGTTTTGCTATATTCTTTAATTAATTCTTGAAGAACCCTTTTCTGGGCTTCTTCTGGAGCCTTTAAGGATGCGTACCATGGGTTAACTATGGAATGGAGCATTTGGAAGTCGCTTTCTTTTGGAAACATGGGCGTCAAAATAATTTGCGTTTATCCGTTTATATGCGCTATTGTTCACTTCTCGTCCATTAAACTCATGAAAATTTCTACGGCGCCAGCTACAAATTTTGTGCATTTTTCTTCATGCACCCTTTCTTCCCTAAATTTCCTTACTCCTTCAATTGTGGACAAGTCGCAGCCAGACAATTCCTTACAAATAATGCTTCCAAACCTATGTTGAAACTGCTTGAAGAATTCTACAACACGATTATAGGTTTCAGCTCTCAACTCTTCTGGACTGCTTCTACCGTACTTTAAGCCGAAACCCAAAACAGCGCCACTTATTGCACCGCAAATGTATCCCTGCCTAGAAATGCCTCCGCCGAAGCCTGTAGCCACCTTAGGTATCAAAGGACTGCGTATTTCTAAGACACTGTTAGCTATCGCCAAAAGCACACTTTCAGAACAGTTAAAACCACTCCTAAAATAAGATAAAGCCTCATCCACAACTTCATTAAGGTTTTTCATGCCAACAACACAACAAAACAAAATTATAAACCTAATGGAAAAGCCTCAATTCTGGTGGACGGGGCGGGATTTGAACCCGCGGCCTCAGCGATGCCAACGCTGCGATCATACCAGGCTGATCTACCCGCCCTTCGCTTATAGGCATACCATTAAAGAATTGTTATAAACATTTTGGAACGCCAAAACCCTTCTCTTCCCAAGATTGGTAAAAATTTTAAACGACACTCACAGATTAGACCCTTTTTTGATTAGTCAAAATGTTTTTGTTTTGACGGGTCAAATCAGCAGTAGTCTTCGCCATGTTGTTGACAAAAATTTTCAGTGCTGAACAATTTTAACTGAGGATTTCGAAAACAAAGGGTGGGGTCGAAGTTTTCACTTCTAAACGTACATTCAACAATGCTTCAAGGAAGCCTGCTAAAAGCTCGTGGTTGGTTAGGAAAGGTGCCTTCAAAATTATGTATTTGTCTCTGAGGTAAAAGTCGCCGAAGCCTTGCACTCTTAACCGTTTAAACACGTCTGGCCATTTTTCTCGGTTTGTTGGTTGTATGTTGAGGCTGGCTTCCATTGAAACCTTTGCTGCTTCGCCGATTTTTTGTCCGGCTTCTCGCCATTTTTCTTGTGGAACATATTGGAGAAGCGTGTTGATGAATTCAACGTTTATGAAGGCTATGCGGCTAATCCCACAATAATATTCGCCGGGATATTTCCAGTCGTAAATCATCATGCTGCGGTAAACGTCAAGCATTTTGGAGATAAGAGGCTTTATGCCTGGTTCCTTGCCGTCTTCAATGAGGGAATCTATGTATTTCCTTTCTTCTTCGTCTAGGACTATGGTTGTTCTCTTGACTGGTTCTTGTTTTTCCATGGGTTTCATGGTTGTTCAAGCCTATTCATACCAATTATATACGCTAGCATAACTTATATGCTTTACCTAGTAGCAATTCAGAAAGTAAACTTTTAAAGTCTTAGAAGAATATTTTCCTTTTGCCGATGACGAGAACAGGAAAATGATATGTAGATGACGAAAATTCCTGGGGTATCTGAGGCATTTAGACTTTTTCCGGAACACTTCCCTTCTTAAACAAATAGAGAAACATTACTACTCCAACGAAGAATAGGAGGAAACCCAAAACGCTAACGTAGGGATAGGAAAGCTTAACCTTAACAAGCACGTACATGGCGTATGTTGGTCCAGCAAAGGTGAGAAGTGCAGCGATAAGGATCATTATGACTTTCCAAATTCCAGAGTTCGCCTTGAACAATTTTTTCTTTTCCGCTTCTTTTGTCATGTATCAACCCTTTTCAGCAAAGGAATAAGAGTTTCTATTCTTAACTTTTTCTCCGATTTTTCACATTCCTTCCCTAACTTCTGTTCCTAAAAACTTCATTAAAAATTTGAACACCGTGAAAGCGGAGCCCCTATCCGCCCTAGTGCCCAAAGTGGCGCCTAAGAGGCAAATGCCATCCATTCCCCTAGCTTTGGCTAAACCTAAAACAAGACCTGTAGCGCCCATTATTCTGCCCCGCCTATACACGAGGGCGCCTTTCTCCGCAACTTCTGCAACAAGCTTAGAAGAAGTTGCAGCCACGTAAACCTCGCCTTTAGGTTCAGGCGTCGGCACTCCGCCAATAGTTATGACAACCTTAGGATTATATTTGGTTGTTATGTCAAGAATTTTGTCGCATAATTCATAATGAGCCAGCACATCGTCAACCGCTGGCTGCGTGTCTCCAGTTAAAATAATGAAGTTTTTATTTTCTAAAGAAGCAGCGTAAAACTCGTAGCGGGGCGGTCGGCAAATGCCTTTTGCATTTACCAAAACATAGTCTGGAAAGGAGGGCGAATATAATTCGCCAAAAAGTTTGGCGCCAGTAAACTGAATAAGGATACGTGCAGCAATCTTGCCAACATTTCCGAAGCCAGGCAATCCCTCGACAAAAACTGGATTTTCTAAACGGGGCGAGAAAATTTCCCGATAATATGGCTTATCCATATGCTACCACTTACCCCTAAAATGAAAATTGTAAAGTATTAGGTTTTCGTGTTTAACCTCAAAAGATTTAAGAAAGGCTATGTTCAAATTGTGAAGTGGCGGGAACAAGCCGTAGCGAGAGAGCTTATTGGCTCTCCTATACGGGTGGGGTAGCCAGGTTTAACCCGCTGGGCTCATAACCCAGAGATCGGTAGTTCAAATCTACCCCCCGCTACCACTTATCCATTAAAGTACAAGTTTTAGAATGCTATTGTTGCTTTTCGAAAGACTTTCTGAGTCTTTCTTCGCATTCTTTTTGGAGCCAAAGCCATTTCTGAAGATACCATTTGTTTTTCCAAACATTTTCTTGTTCCTTCAGCCACTCCTCTGTTCCAACCCTTTTTCGTCTTCGCAAATTTTCAATAACTGGCAAATGATGTAGCCAAACTGGATTGTAACAGAATTGTATAAGTAAAGAGCATGGAAAATCTGGGCATTCACAACAAGCGCCAAGTCTTCTGTTTTCGACACAGCATTTGTAAATGTCACATTCCCTATGATGCTTCGACGCAGCACATTTTCCGCATTCGCAACCGCAACCATGACAGTTTCTATAGGTTAGATAGTCAATGCAAGCACCACAGTATAGACCGCAAGGCGCAGCAGACTCTTTGTTTGCGACACTGCTCAAATCTTCACCACGCAAATCTACTGGGTTATGATGCAAAACATAAAAAAACTTTGTGAGGCTTTTTGGAAACTATCCATAAGATAATCTTTTATATTCGTTTAAGCAATTCTACGCTGTCCCCTTAGGGGGCGGTTTCGATGAAATCCATTTAGTCGTTTCTTCGCGCCTCAGCTTAGTTTGCATGCATTCCGTTTAAGCAGATTTTAAAACCATACAAGAGGTGATGTTAAAATGATTAAAATTCGTAACATGAAAATGTCTGATGTTGAAAAGGTAGCGGAACTTGTCGCCCTAGACCACAATGCTACAGACTACGAGAAAGGTTACAATGAAGCCAAACAACACACATTAGACCACCTGAAAATTGTGCCCCAACACTGCTACGTAATAGAAACCGAAGACAACCAAATCGTCGCCGTTATGGTTCTGCATCCGCAAGAAAAAGTCTTTGAAATAGAAGACTTTCATGTAAAACAAATAGAAAAGAACAGAGAAGCTTGGGCATTGCTCAAAGATAAGCTGTTGCAATATTTGGAAACAGTTGATACAGAAATCCTATGCTGCCCCTACGCCTTTAAAAGACTAACAAAAGCAGACTAGAATAAACGTTTAACAAAGACTGCAAAGCCTTTCCCTATTTTTTGTATCTTGTTAGAGGTTTTAAAATTCTGGTTAGGATTGCCATAAATGCGAGGAGAATCAGAAACAACAGGAGAAGTAGAGGCGCTGAAAACTCTGGTATTATGAAGACGCCGTCAAGCGTTATGTGGTCAATGGGCTTGGAGATTCTGGGAATTCTGTCAGGAGGCGGCCAATCGGCAAGCTTGCTTTCTAGATGAAATGTGCAATTGCCTTCGGCTATTACTGTAAAATTTAGTACGACGATATTTCCGCTGCCGCTGAAAGGCGGAGCTGGGTCATAGGAAGTGCCATAAAGAAAATATTTGTTGGGGCTTGTCTCATTATCCCAGTAAACGGGGTTGTAGAGTACGCCGTCTGGGTGGGATTCATTAATGTTTAATCGAACATCCACGTGTGTCAATTGTAAAACTGTTCCATTCCAGTAGAGGGCAATCTCAACGCCATACAAGTTTTGAACATCGACCACCCTTATGTTGATGGAAAATGTTTCGCCTAAGGAGGCGAAACTTGCATATGGCTCCACTTTAACTATGGTTTCTGTAGATGCCCTTACAAAACTTGTTGGAAACAAAAGTGGAACGAACCAGAGCGAAATCCAAAGTGAAACAAAGACTTTCCAAAAAGGTTTCTCTTTGGCTTCATTCACTTTTTTCACCCTTTTCCTGCAATGTGACTATTTTTTCTCTTCCTTTCTGTTCTCTTCGGATTTTCCCTTTGTCCTCCATAATTTTTAGGAGTTTGCTGGTTTTCGCCCTTGAAAATTTCAACTGTTCGGCTATGCTTGACTGAAGGAGGCGCCCGCCCGCAGATTTAAGTAGGTTAACTATCTTCTTCTCATCATCTTCTAATTCAGAAATCAGAGAAGAGACTGGAAAAGTTGGCATGGCTTTTCTTTTCTTTCTGAATTTAAACAACCACATACCTGCAAAAATTATTCCAACGAAGACAACTACGCTTACAATGATTAAAATGTCAGGTATGTTTAATGGTTTTGGTCCGATTATGACTTTTCCATCTTTAGCGATGTGTGCCACTGGCTTCTCTAACGCATTTATCAGCGTTGTCTCATAAATGCTCAACTTGCTTTCTCCTTGACCCTCTGCTTTAAACTGGACCGTTGCCAGTGTCCCATTGCCGTTTACTCCTGAAACGTTTCCCAAAAGCGTGCAGTAAACGAGTATGGAGCCTGCCGTATTGTTTGTCTTGCTAGCGAAAAATGTGTCGCCGCCTTTTTTAAGAAAGTCTCCTTCATCAACTTTAACGACATCTAAAAGATATGGATTCCATTTTAACTTGAATTCCCAACCATATATATCCAAGCCTTCAGATATCTTCACCTCAATATTGAAAGTTTGTCCAACCGGCACATCGCTTTCGGCAGGATGAACGTAAATCGTTGCAGCCGGCGAAGCAAAGAGTTCTGTTAGAGAGTCGACGCCGAAAAACATTATGCAGAGTAGGCAAGCTAGCCTTAACATTAATACGAGATTTTTCTTGCTTAAAGCGAACACTTGCATCCCAAGATGAAGCCTAGGAAATCTGAATTAATATTTCTTCTAAATAAAAGAAAAAGGATGCGGTTAGCTTTCTCGCCATGATTTTCCACTCAATTATGTAGAGCGGACGTTGATTAAAATGTAGAACAAAACACTTTGGCGGTATAAGGACATAAAATAAACGAAAATCAACGATTTTTTAGCAAAATAAATGATTTTCAACGTTTATTTCGAGAAATATGCCAAGAAAAGTTTTTATTCAAGTATTTCAAAGCCATTTCATAGAAAACTTTGCGAGGAAATGGAGAAAATGAAGAGTATACGAATTGTGTTGTCCCTCTTTATTTTGCTTACCTTGATTTTGACCGCTCCTACTAATGCGCAAATACCTATAGAATCTACATGGGTTATATTGCATGGACGTGTCGACCAGTATGGCGCAGAACCTGCTTTTGGCTGGTGTGGAGTCTACGCTAAAATAAAAGAATGGGCGCAAGTGTTCTTAGGCTGGACGATAAGTGGACCGCACATACCAGAGATATGCCAGTTCTACGCTGCACGACTGAATGAAACAACATTAGTCGAACTGAACTATGATGGCTCAAACCTATATATCGAAGGTTTGTGGAACGTTTACAATGTAACGTTCATTTATGAACCTGGGCATGAGCCTGGAAGGTATACTCTGATAATAGAACAGTTGGTGGAACAAGGTAGAGGAACGCTTTCTGTCACAGACAACTGGTCAAAGTTTACAGTGGGGATTGTTGGGCTAGAATTAATTAGAGGCACAGTTATTTTCCACAAAGAGATTCCCGGCGAGATTCCTATCGGGGATGTCACAGGCGAAGAGATTGGAATACCAGACTCGAAAGTCGATATTTGGGACTTGGTTCACGTTGCCAAGGCTTATGGCTCCACACCTAGGTATCCGCAGCTGCTTTACGACTTCTTTAGAGTCGACTTAAACTTTGACTATAAAATAGACATTTATGACCTAACAACTTTGGCAGTCAACATTGGAAAAAGCTACTAACCCTCTCCTTCCCTTTTCTCTTGGCGATAAGCTGCTGAAGGGAAAACAATGCGCAAAAGAAGAAGCCTACCGTCGCTTACATTAATTTTACTAGCT
>JAWCNH010000012.1:0-15231 GCA_038848765.1 Bathyarchaeia archaeon | reverse complement strand
ATTTTCAATTAAACTTGGTTCGTCGGGAACAACGCCTATGAATTTTGGTTCGCCACCGCATTCCTGTACGGCTGCGTTCAACGTGTATGCGTTAATATCATAGATTTTACCTGGGCTTAATGGTTTTCCAGGCTCTGTTATTTCTGCTCCCGTGGAAATGATGGCGACTTTTGGGCGCTTGTATACTTCAATCTCTTTAAAGCCTAAAGCCGCCAATACTCCGATTTGGCTTGGACCGAGAACTTGACCAAGTTTGAGTACTGTGTCCCCTTTCCGAATGTCAGAGCCAACCTTTAACACATTTTCGCCCTTAGTGATAGAATTATAAACATAGAGTAGGTTTTCCTTTCTGCCTGTGTATTCTAGCATTACAACGGCGTCAGCCCCTTCTGGAACGGGCGCGCCCGTGGCAATTTCTGCTGCCGTTCCCTTTTCAACCTTAATTTTAGGCTGTTCCCCAACGTTTATTCGACCACATATGCGTAGGCTTACTGGCTTATCTTCTTCAGCTCCAAAAGTGTCTTCAGCCTTCACGGCGTAGCCGTCAACGGTGGCTCTGGAAAAGGGCGGGACATCTATGGGCGCAATTATATCCTTTGCCAAAACACGGTTGCAAGCATTTAACAATTCTACCGTCTCTGTCCCGACTGGTCGAGGGGAAAAATGTTTGTTTAAAGTTTGTTTTGCCTCTTGAAAAGAAACTAGTTCCTTAAACAAAGTTGTTCCCACCAATAGAATCGAAAAGGTGTACAAGCACTGGGTCGTTTTCCTCTAAGCCTTCCTTGTTTTCGGGAATCACCACGAAACCATTAGCCATAGTCATGGTTGAAAGCATTCCTGAACCCTTCACCCTCACGGGTTCTGCGAAAAATTCGCCATTCCGCCAGAAAACGTGGACTCGTAGAAAGGTTCGAAAACCTAAATTTGACACCACCCTTCGAGTCAGCTTCGCCCAAACCGCAGGTCGAAATTCGTTTTCCGCACCCATCAATTTGAGGAGAAGCGGTCGAGCAAAAACTTCGAAGCCAACTATTGCAGCCACGGGATTGCCAGACAAAACAATTATAGGCTTTTCTTGAACAATTGCCAAAGCAGTTGGCATGCCTGGACGCATGGCAACACCGTGCACAATAACTCCCGGTAAGCCTATCTCGTTGATTGCCTCTGGAACCAGGTCCAATTTTCCCACACTTGTGCCGCCAGTTGTGATAACCACATCCGTCTTTTCTAAGCCTTCACGGATTTTTTCGGCAATGTTGTCCATGTTGTCTTTGACTATGCCAAAGTCTTTTGGTTCCGCTTGGATTTCTTTGCACAATCCAGAAAGGATTAAACGGTTAACGTCAATTACTTGTCCCCTTTTCGGTGTTTGTCCATGTTCGACAAGCTCGTTACCCGTAGATATTATGGCTACCGTGGGTTTTCTGACAACATTTATGCTGGTTTTTCCAAGCGCTGCCAACAAACCGATATGATGAGGTTTTAGGCGTTTTCCCGCTTTAACTGCAACTTCTCCTTTTCTGATGTCTTCACCTGCTTTCGAAACATTTTTGCCAGGTGCTAGTGGATTCCACACTTCTATTTTGTCTTTATGGAGTTTTCTTATGTGTTCCAGCATTATGACTGCGTCTGCGCCTCTTGGAAGCGGGTTACCCGTCCAAACTGGCACGGCTTCCATGTTTCGAATTTCGTCTTCCTTGACTATGCGAAATATTTTCGGCTTTGTCTGTGATGTTTCGAACGTGTCTTTCGCCCTTACGGCATAGCCGTCAACTGCGGAACGGTCGAAAGATGGCAAATCAATTTGCGCAACGACATCTTCAGCTGCAATTCGTCCAAGGGCTTCTTCTAATGGGATGGGTTCTTTTTCCAGTTTTCGAGGTTGAAGTTTTTTGAAGAAAATGTTTAGGGCTTCATCTACGGGGGTGAGTTTTTCGAATCCTTTCATTCTCGGCAAATAGGTCATGGCTGAAGAGTTAGCGTTTACACTATAGAAAAACTTATCGTTGTTTGCTAGATTCTTTCGCAACCATGTCACGCATTTTCAAGGCGTCAATGTCTAATATGGGGCTTTCACTAATGATTACAGGTTTTAGGTCTTGCTCAGCAATAATTTTTGCCAAAAACTGAAAGTTTGGTCCAAAATCTTTTTCTTCTAATGTGTGATGGCATTTCTCTCCCTTTTCAGTGTATTCAACCAAAGTATAATGGCAATGAAGGTTTTTAACAGCGTCGCCGCCCAGCCTTTTTTCGATTTCGTCTAAAACTTTGCGAAAATCATCCATAGTTTTCAGCTGACCTTTTCCTCTAGCGTGAATGTGCGCCCAGTCTATAATTGGCTGTGTTTGTTCTAATTGTTCGCATAGGGTTAACACTTCTTCTAGGCTTCCAAGCTGGGAATGTTTGCCCATGGTTTCTGGACCAAGGTTTACTTTGGCGATTCCGAGGCTTTTCATTTCTCCTAGAACGTGTCTCATGGCTTCCATGCAGTTCCTTAATGCCTCTTGAGGAGACTTTTTGTTATAGAAACCTGGGTGAAAAACAACTACGTGAGCGCCCATCCAATGTGCGCCAGTGACGCACGCCAATAGACGTTTTTTGCTTGCTTCCACAGTGTTCTCGTCGCCTCCGAAATTTATGAAGTAGGAGCCGTGAACCGTTAACCAAACGTCCCATTTCTTGGCGTTTTCTCCCAATTTTTCAGCTTCTTCCTTTCTTATTTGAGGCGTTGGTCCCCAACGGCTTGCTTGATATTCAAAGGCGTCTAAGCCTTCGTCATGCAAGAATTTTGGGACGTCAGCAGTTGTTAAGCCTTTAAATTGTTTAAAAGACGGCGGAACTCCAGCTGGACCAAACCTTGGGCGATCAGCCATATCCCTCACTCTCTCTGCGATAAGAGACTTGTTCG
This sequence comes from Bathyarchaeia archaeon, assembly GCA_038848765.1. Taxonomy (GTDB): domain Archaea; phylum Thermoproteota; class Bathyarchaeia; order Bathyarchaeales; family JAWCNH01; genus JAWCNH01. Next base: position 12,323 of record JAWCNH010000012.1, on the reverse strand, counting down.
CTTAATAGTTTAAAATGGTTACTTTTAGATTATTCAGCGACGGCGAACACGAGGCTTATAATGCCCATACAAGAAGGCTACGAAAACGGAAAGCCATGCCGCTATGTTTTGAGCGGCGACATATTTGCCCGTAACGTCAAGTTCTACAAGAGGTTGAGTTATCGCTCCTAAACCAGAAAGAGAGTTTTTGAAACCAGGCGCAGACGCTTGCAACGCATTGTTTATTGCCGCTGCCACGCCACTTATGGGCGACAAAACTTGTCCCAAGGTGTTGGCAAAATTGATTGTCGCCAAGACAAATCCTAGAAAAATTTCGTTTTGTTTGTAAAGCCCAATTACGAGTTGATACAGAAGTTTAGGATAAGCCAAAAAACAAAGCGCTGTTGCGATGACTGCGAAGAGGATAAAGATTATTATGAAGCTGCGGAGGGCGGCTCTGTGCTGAGACAATTTTTCTTTTAAATAGGACGTGCCAGGAATTCGAAGGATGGCGGAGCTAATCTGCCTTGAGGTTCTTTCAAACATGTGGCTGATTTTTTTAGAAAGCCCTTTTTTCGCTGCTTGTTTTTCTTTTTTGAATGGTTTTTGGCTGGGTTTAATTTCTTTCGGTCTGGTGGCGACGTGTTTTGTTAGGAATGTCCAGCTTGAAACGAGGACTATTGTTACGCTTAGGGGGATTAAGTGAAAGAGTGGGCTAATTGATAATGTAATGGCTTGTCCTAAAATTTTGAAGGTAAGAGTTAATGGGTTTTTGTCGTCTAGTCCGAAGGCGATGAAAACTTGGACTATTGCGATTTCAATCAGAACGGCTAGAAGGAAAACTAAAGCAACCGCCATCAAACCCTTCGGCGTTGACCATTTTAATAAGGGACGTTTTGTCGCCATTGTTTCACGCTTCTTGCATGAATATTTTCGAGTTTAATATGAAGTTTCCGTATTTTAAAGTATATTCATAATCGTTATTTTCTAGTTGTATCACCAGTTATTAAACTTTAAATCTCTCACCTTGCCACTTACTTAAAAAGGGCAAGACGGTGTCAAAACTTTGCTAAACAACACACCTAAAAGGGTTTTCACGGTAGAGGAGACAAAAACTGGCGAAAAACTTTACGAGGTTAGCGTTTTACTCAAAGACGTGAAAGGCGCAGTTGCAGAAGTAGCTAAACACTTTGCTGACTCTAACGTAAACCTGAAAACTGGTTCCCTATTTTACATGCCTGGAAAAGAGGGGATCGGCTGCTGGACAACCTTTATAGATGTCTCTAAATGTACGAAAACTATTGCAGAGCTGGAAAGAGAATTGCAGTTGTTGGATGTTGTTTTGGATGTGAAATTTTCAGAGCCCAAACCTGCGCCTTACGAGGTTAGGCATTTTCCAATCTTGCATGGTGATGAAAGAGCTATAATTATGCCCATAGAATTGTTTGGAGAAATGTTGGACGCCGTGGAAAAAATATTGTCGCCTTCTGGTTTCGCTGCAGTTTTTTATGATGTCGGAAAGAAAACTGGCGACTTTATAATTAAAAAATTAGAAGCTAGGTATAAACTTCAAGGCGCGGAGCTTGTTGAAGCCTTGGGACAGGCGGTGAAAGCTCTTGGATTTGGCGTGCCAGAAATCAAGTTTATTGATTTCCAAAAACTGTCTGGAACCATAGTTATTAGAGACTGCATGGAAGCGCTTGCGCGTAAGAAGAAACATTACAAGGTGTGTCATTGGTCTCGAGGCTTCATGGCTGGAGCGTTTAGCCATGTTTTCGGTAAACCTGTCGATGTTGTAGAAAATAAATGTCTTGCTTTTGAAGATGAGTATTGCGAGTTTCAAATTAAGCCGCAAACACCACTAGAGGATATAAAAATTCCCAGAACTTCCACGGTTTCTGTACGTAGCCGAAAGTAGTTTCATATTTTTGGCATTGGAAATTCATGCTTACATTTTGGGCATTTTACCATGTCGCATTGAACAGACGATGGGCATCCAGAGCAGGCGAATGTTCTGCCGTAAGTTATGTCAAAGGTAAAGCGGCATTTTGGGCAATGTATTAACCGTCTTCGGCTAGACATGACAATCATTTTTATGTTGACATGAGGGTTATAAAGCTCTTACGTTTTACCGTTTGCCCAGCAACAAAGACATACGAGAGCCTTTTTCTGAGCCTTCCTTAAACTATTTTAAAATATTGAGCATTAATATTTACTAAATTTTTAAAAAGCTTTTAAGAATGAAAAGGCAACCAATAAAGGTAGCAAGCCTTTAAACAGGGAGCTTTAATACGGGTTCGGTTCGGTAGAAAACGTATGTCGCAAAATAAACTTCACCGTGCTGAAATCTACAAAAACCATCTTGTCCAAGTTTTTCTGGGCAAGTTCATTAGCGGAGAAATTTCTAGGTTAGAACCCGTTTTCGACTCGAAACAAGGATACACTTATCCGCTTCTTGAAGCAATTTTAGGAGACCCCTCAGCAGTAGAAGGTTTCCTAAAGGAACTAACAGACGCTGGCATTCTGAAAAAACAACTTTATGACATGATTATCATATGTCCAAAATGCGGCTCCACTAAAGTTTCCTTCCGCTACAGTTGTCCGCATTGCCGGTCTTTTAACCTCAAGAAAAGTGCGCTTATGGAGCATGTTCAATGCGGATACATAGATGTTGAAGAACGTTTTAAAGTTGAAAATAGGCTTGTTTGTCCAAGATGTCACAAAGAGTTAGTTAAACCAGACATAGACTATAGAAAAGCTGGAACATGGTGTAGCTGCAACGAGTGTAACAAAAGTTTTGACATTCCGGTTCCTTCGCATTTCTGCAGGAACTGCGGCAACAACTTCACTTTTGAAGATGTTGTTTGCGGCGAAGTCTATGCTTACACTTTAAGCGAAGAAGCCAAAAAAGAAGCGTCTCTAGGCTGGGTGTTAATAACTCCAATAAGAGACTTCCTTAGAAAACTTGATTTTGAGGCCGAGTCTCCAGGCTTTTTGAAAGGGAAGTCTGGCGCAAGCCACATGTTTGACATTGCAGCCTACCGTAAAGGCGTGGCGAAAGAATTAACTGTAATTGACTTGGCAACAGTTCCTGAAGGCGAAGTTGTAAGCGAGCAACCTGTGATTGCATTGTTCGCTAAAATGTATGATGTAGCTCCTGAAAGGGCTTGCCTAATTGCTATTCCAAAAATAAGTGAAAATGGAAAGAGGATGGCAGCTCTCTACAATATTTGCCTCATTGAAGCTCAAAATCAGAAGGAAGCCATTGAAGGTCTTGAAGCCTTGTTGTTAAAGAAGTGACTGGTTAAGCAGTGTTTCTGAAGTGAATGTCAGGCGAGACATCAAAACATTGCATAGCCACAGTAGACGCCACAAGTTCAATTTCGTCAGTCCAAACCCACTCTGTCCCGTTCCAGTAACCAGTGTTTATGTCACTTCCATCATCCAAACATGCAAGAAGAATTTTTCCATCCATGCATCGTCTTAAAACATGCCATTGCTGATCCGTAGTTGGAAAAGACGACAAAGGAATTTGAACTGCCGAAGACCATGAGGTTCCATCGAAGTGTTTGTATGTTATTTGATCCACATTCAAATCTCCCCAAACCAGAATTATGTGTCCCTCATGACCAGGCAGAGTTTCAAATTCGACATCTGCACATCTTCTGGCGCTTGTTTCAACTTGGTCATCATGTTCTGAGTCTAAAATCCACCGTGTTCCGTCCCATCTTAAAGTGTTTAAGTCTTGGCTTCCATCAACACTAACTAGCGCAAGCCTATCGCTGTTTGGATCAGCCTTCAAAGAGAACCAGTAGCATGTGCCACCAATGTTTATGCCCGCCAATTCGAGAGTCCATGTTTTTCCGTCCCAAATTCTGCTGTAAACTGTTGTTCCAGAGCCCCACACAAACATTGCTTTCCCAGAATTTTGCATGTACTCCACTGCGATGCATTCATAGGCGGCTGTGGACGCAGAATCTTCTAAAACCATGCCGTTTTGCCAGCTTGTTCCATTCCAAACAATTCCATAAACCTGTCGGTTCGAGTCAAGGAGTATTAAGGCTATTTCGTTGCTTTTTGGTTTTGAGGCTAATTTAACCCAATAAACTGTTCCAGTGGTAGCAACATCTATTGTTTGCGGAGTTGTCCATGAAGTTCCGTTCCAGATTCGGTATTGAGGCTTAATACCTGAAGAAGAAGGATTGTAGACTATAATTCCTCTGCCAGAAACCTGTTCATAGGCGATGTCAAACAATCGATAATTATCTATCGTAGTGCCAACGCTTGCCAATCTTAGGGGTGCAGCCCAAACATCCGTATCGCCGTTCCAAACACTCACGTCAAGGTAGCCAGCAGAAGACAAAACGCCCAAAATTTTCTCGTTTCTCTGCGGGTTTGATTTCAAAACAATCCATTGAATCGTGGAGCTTGCAGTAAAGCTGTTTGCTCCAACGTTCCATGCGATTCCATTCCATATTCTGTAACGTGGGATAGAAATTGCGGCTTCTCCATAAGCAACCATGGCTTTATTGCTTGTCGTGAAATTTGCTGAAAAAGTTGCGATGTTTCCTCTTTCAGTTACAGCCTTTATAACGTAAAAATCGTTTATCTTCAACGTGTATGCCACCATGTGGGTTGCTGTTTGGCTAGAATCTATGTAAAGGTCTGAGGGTATGCGTTCATGTAATGTGTTGTTTGAAATCCAAATGGCAATCACACGTACTGGCACTGAGCCTTTATTTTGTATGGTTAAATGGAGTATGTTGGGCGAGATCAAACGTACGTTTGTTATTTGAATTTTTTCTTGAGACCTTTCCCAGTCCAATTGGTTCATTTGGTAACTCCATAAGACAACATTGGCAACTAAAATTGTGACTATGACGAGGCTTAGCACTATTACTATGATGTTGCTTATTCCCCGCTTGTTTCTTTTCAGTTTATGGAGCCCTAAAATAGTCCGCAACCTTGTTCCCCCGATTGGATACAATGTTAATGTGATACAGGTAGCCGCTAATCCAATTGCAGGAAATGTTTAGCCATCCATGACCATTAACTTCAAGTTTCAAAGGAGTAAAGGAATATGGAGTAGAGTTTACATAGACCCTCGATATTTCAAGGGACACTTTGCCAGTGTTGCGGAGATAGACACAAATTTTTCCAGAATTGAACCACACATCTTCCGCAACGAATCGTTCACCCATAATCTCCCGCAAATTATTACTAATAACGTAAGTTGCAGTGGTCGCAAGCGACATGACGCTTACGGCGATAACCGTTAAAAGAAGATTGCTTAAAACTGGAGAAATCGCCTTTTTCGACCCAAATAGTCTTCTCACCTTATTCACCTCACACAAAAAACTTTAAGGCTAAATAGCCGCATGCCATCAGCAGCACTGCATGTTTTAAACCAGCGCTTACTGTGCCTTCACCCATTTTTCCAGCGACCAAGCCGCCGAAAAAAGCCTGGATGGCGCTCATGTGAAAGAAAAGTCTCTTGGTTTGTTCTGGAGAAAGAAGTGCCATTCCTAAAACTGGTGTGTCCTGGGTTTGAATGAAAAATGTCTTGAACAACAAGATTATGGTGAATAGGAAAACGAAGAAGGCAACATAAATTATAGCTATGTAAGGTCTTGTTTGAGCCTGCCGTTCCTTATTTAAGGTAAGCGTTGATTGAATAAACGAGCCCATTGGTTCGAAAATTTTTTCAACATGCCCGCCGGAATGGCTAGCCTCGATGATAAGTGGAATTGTTCTTCTAACTAGTAAAGTGTTAACACGTTTTCCAAAAGATTTTAAGGCTTCTTCAAAAGCCATACCCCACGACATTTGGGCAACCATCCTTCTCAACTCTTGTGTAAGCGGACCGTAACGTCGCTTAGACGCTTCTTCTAAGGCTTGCGGAAGTGTCATACCTGTTTCTTGAGCCTGAACGACGGTGCGAAAAAGGTCTGGCAAGTGCTCATCTACCGCTCTTTTCCAGCGAAAATCCAAGTAATCCAGCACGGCTGGCGGGAAAATGACAATTATCACTGCAAGCAAAACATATTCGTCGAATAAGGGTTTACCCCACATTGTCAGATAAGCCGTAACTAATATGGCGACGCCTAAAGTGGCAGAGACACACCATGCAACCTTTTTCTCCCAAACTTGCACTTTAGGCATGCTCACCACCTAGGAGAAAAAATGTCCAATATTATGAGAAAAACAAGCGACCCCACTGGTATTGCAATGTAAGTTAAGAGGTTCAGCAAAAGAACTGGGTTAAGCAATCCATACCCGCCGCCTCCTAACATTGCCATAACTCCAAGCATCACAACAAAAAGTAAAGGTCCAGCGACAAGCAAAGCCACATAAAACTCGGCCAAAACACTCAAGGTGTCAGCAAATCGCCGTAAAGAAATGCGTTTCAACTCCCTATAATAATGTGACCTATCGGTTAGGTATGAAACCAAGTTTCCGCCAGAACGCACAGTGGCAATAAAGCCTTCTAACAATTCCTTAAATTTTTCAGAAGGAGTTCGTGCCGAAGCCTTCTCTAAAGCCGAGATAAGGTCATACCCGAAAAGCTCAACATCTTGCGTGATGCTTTTTGCTTCGATAGAAAAACCTAAAGAAGTTTCCACTTGTGCCAAAGAACGAAAAATGGCGTTAGGCGGGACATCTGCACCAGCCAAAATTGTCATGTAACCAGCAACAAAAGGCAACTCGTCTTCCAAAGAACGCCTAAGACTATCAGCACGATAGATGGGGTAAAGATAGAAACCCAAAGTTGTAAAAGCACCTGCAAACATGGAAGCCCCAATGCCAAAAAGAAGCGAGGGAATTAAACGCACGTGAAAAATTAGAAAGGCTGTAGGCATTATTATTGTGAAGGTTAAAACTGCGAGAAGAAAACTTGCAAATATGGTTAAATTTGCGTAGGCTTTGAAATTTATCTTTATTTCTGATTTTCGCAAGTTCTTATCCATGTCTTTAAACAAGGGGAGAAAGCGGGCGGTTCTTTCGTTCAACATTTGATAGGCAAACACGTGAGGTTTCTTTAAACTCAACTTCAAGTCTTCGCTTAATGTTCTTAAAAGTTGACTTAGCCTTGGTTTTTTCATGAAGCTGCAAACCTCGCCTTCCGATACACTCGTTGAGGGTCTAGATAATATTCTCGAATAATTTTTGAAACGTCCGTGTATCGGCGAATTTTCTTCTTAACCATCCATTCTAACACGGTTTTTCTTCGAACAAGCTCTTGACGAACTTCCTCCATGTCCACACCAAGCTTTTTCATGTTCTTTTCCAAAACGTGACTCTGCCCAGAAAATTCGAAGCTGTCATTTTTTGGATTCCATGTGTAAACATTGTTTGTTAGGATTTCCTTCGTTTGAGGATTGTAACTAACAGTTTCAGCTACTTCAATTATCTTTCTAGCTGGCTTTCCATCGATTTCCGTCCTAGTCTGTATGACCACTACGTCTATCATTGAAAGCAAAGGCTTAGGAATGTTCATCGGTTCAGATTCCAAACGATAAAACACGGTGTCAACAGATTCTGCATGTATGGTGCTCATGCCCAAATGACCAGTCGCCATGGCTTGAAACAACGTGTAAGCTTCTTCACCCCTAACCTCACCCACAATAATATAGTCTGGACGTTGACGCACAGCAGCCTTCAAAAGATCAAACAAAGTAATAGTACCCTCCTTTCCCTCGTGCCCAGAACCTGCACGGGCAACAGAAGGTATCCAATTCTCATGCGGCAAATTAAGTTCCGCAGTATCCTCAACGCTAACGATTTTCAGTTCAGGTTTTATAAACATGGAGAGACAGTTCAATGTCGTTGTTTTCCCAGCTGCTACACCGCCTGCAACAAGAACGGAAGCACGGTTTTCTATAGCGTACCAGAAGTAAGCAGCCATTTCAGAGGAAAGCGTGTTGAAGGCTATGAGGTCCGATATGGTGAGTGGGTCAACTCTGAATCGGCGTATGGTGAAAGTTGAGCCTCGTCTGGTGATTTCGTTGCCAAAAGTAAGTTGGACACGGCTTCCATCGGGTAAAGAAGCGTCCAGCATGGGCGACGCTATGGAAATGTTTTTTCGCGCCATGTAGGCAAGCCGAATTATGAAGGAGTTTAATTCTTTCTCGTCTTTGAAGAAAATGTTTGTGGGCAAGGATTCGTACACTCTGTGCCAAACATAAATTGGAATGTTGACCCCATCCGCAGAAATGTCTTCGATTAGGTGGTCCTTCATTAGTGGGTCAATTTTTCCATAGCCCAAGAAGTCTCGTATAATATAGTATAAAAGTTTGTCAAGAGATTCTTGGGCAATTTTTATGCGATATTCTTTGACGAGTTGTTTTGTTTTGTTTTTTAAGTATTCTTCCGCCTTTTCCCGAGTTTCTATTTCTTTTAGGTTGACATCTATTTCTTCCATAAGAAGCCTTTTGATTTCCTCCAGTTTCTCCTCCTCTTCTTTCAGTATGGTTGGCTCTATAACTTTGTAAAGCGTTTTTTGCGTTTCTGGGTCTTTAATGATTGCTGCGTAAACATGAGGCTCCTGAATAGGGTAGGCTTCTCTAAACACTTGGGTTTTCTTTTCGGTAATTTCTGCTACCGTTTCCTTCTGTTCTAGCTGTGTCAAGCTTGCTGCACCAAAGTTTCGTCCAGTCTATAAAAATATTGTGTAGCAAGTCTTAATAAACTGTATGTCTCTAAAATCCACCCGACAACTCAATCAACTCCCACACTACAAAAATAAAAGATAAAACATAAAACCTACATAGACCACAAAAAGCTTAACTTCAAGGCAACAGTATTCCACGCAGCCGAAAATCCAGATAAAGTTTAACCATAAATTCAAGAAAGTAGTCGGGGTTGGAAAAAAGTGGCCGAGGTGAGGTAGCCTGGTAGCCTATGGGCCTGTGGAGCCCAGCGCCCGGGTTCAAATCCCGGCCTCGGCCCCTTTTTATGTGTGGAGCTTATTTGGTGCTTTTTATGTAGAGGGTGAGTGCTATTAGGTAGGCTGTTATTGTGGCTGTTAGTCCGCCTGGTAGCCATAGTCCTAGGGCTGCGTATAGGTTGTTTAGGAAATGTAGGGTTACGGCTAGTAGGTAGTAGGTGAAGGTGTTTTGTTTGGAGATGCCGTAGCCTATTATTGAGGTGCCGGCTGCGTGGAAGCCTATGGCTGGCAGTCTTATCAAGAATGGGACTCCTCTGTAAATGTAGAAGAAGAATTCTGCTAGTCCGAAGCCTAGGCCTGAAAGGAAGCCTAGTTGCATCAAATGTCTAGGAGACTTTTCGTATCGGTAGAATAGTGACTGGGCTTTGGCGAATTCTTCTACTAGGGGAGCGATTATGGTTGCGACTCCTAATGTGCTAAACCAGATGTGAAAAATTGATTCGAAAAAAACTGCGACTGGAACGCCTACTATCATGCCTGAAAAGTAAAAGAAAATGTATTCGCTTAAGGGTTTATTGTTGTAAGCCAATTGTCTTTCACCTTTTACTGCATTATTGTCTGACGTGAATCTTAAATTTTTGAATTGCAGAGCTGAATTTTGCCTTTACATTTCGCATAGAAGATTCTTCCTTCTAGGTTTATATTTGGCTAAAGTTTGCTTATTAATGAGGTTGGTTTGATGAGAATGCAGAGTGCTTTGGCTTTAATTTTCCTAGTCTTGTCAATTGTCATGTTTTCGTTTGTGGTTAACGTTCAAAAAACATACGCCCTAGAAGGGGACATCAACGGCGACGGCAAGGTTGACATGCTGGACATATCCTTCGTAGCCTATTATTTCGGCTCGTTTAACGGAACAAAGGCGCACCCGCATGGTTGGAACCCTCAAGCTGACATCAACGGCGACCAAAAAGTCGACATGATGGACATAGCCATCGTAGCAAAAAATTTCGGAAAAACAGAGTGAAGGCGTTTAATGTTCGACTAGAAAATAATTCCATAAGCTATATGTAGTTAACCTTCCATAGAAATTATTCTCCTCTCCGACGAAGAGGATGATAGCGCTGAAGGGAGAAAGGAGAACAGCTCTGAATTTTTGCTATCATCCTCTTCGAATTGTTATTCATATGCTATTTCACATTTAACCTTTTGCAATTTTTAAGTTATCTGCATTTTTCTGAGAAAGGTTAGGTGTTTGAGCATGGCTTTTGTTTTTGATTGTTTGGTTCACGTTTTTCTTGAATGTTTTGTTTAAGCTTTTGCCTTTAAGCTGTCTTTTCCATGCGGGTATGATGGCTCTGTCAACTATTAAGACAACTCCTAACGAAGCGAAGCAGAGGGGTACGCCTAAAAGTAAGCCTTGGGAAATCCAAATTATGCTTGTTGTTAGCCAAGGAACAACGGTTCCTATCTGGTTTAGGAATGGTATTTCTCCTTCCAATTTTTCTTGTAGGCCTATGCTTACTTCGGAAAGCTGTTGTTTTGAAGTGTTCCCTTTAATTTCCGTGACGCTTATGCTGATGTGCGTGACTTTTCCATGGTCGCTTATCAGTTTTCGCGTGTCAAAGGTGAATGCGACCACGTTTTCTGTAGGAAAGTTGCAATTCAAATAGGCTCTCCAAAGCTCGTTTTCATAGTACATGTTCATGTAGGATATGGTTCCGCTGTAACGGAACGTCAAGTTCTCTAGATGGTTTACCACAATTTCAAGCGAACCCTTACGCAATTCTCCTTCAATGTTTTCTCTAACAACTTGTCCCCCATAACTTCCCAAACCATACATTGCACGTAGCTGATTTTCATTCAATTGTTCGCTGGTTAGACGACCACGGAGCTCCAATGATTCATATCCAGATTGTTTCGGTCTGTTTACGTAGATGGCTAAGAAAGAAATCGTAACACCTAGGAGGATTGCGGACAACAATTCAACCTTAAATCTTCTTTTCATTTAACTTCACCAATAAACATTAAGAGTGCCTAAACCCTTAATGCTACGCTTCAGAACGCAATGGTTCTAAAAAGTGAACAGCAAACCGAAAGCTCTAAATTTCTTTCAGCAATTCTTTCACAAGAAGTTCTGGGCCGGTAGTTCAGTTGGTATGAACGCCTGACTTGCACTCAGGAGGTCGGGGGTTCAAATCCCCCCCGGTCCACCACTGTGCCGACTTGCACTCATGTAAGGGACTGTTGGGAACGGTTAGACTCGGAGACCAAAGGAAGAATTCTTTCGGTTTTGGCTGACTTGGAACAGAAGCGGAAACTCAAACAAAAGACCATACGTGTCTATAGAGATGCTCTCGTTAAGCTAGCCTCAGAAGTTAGAGACTTGAATAACCAAAGCGAAGTAACCAGATACGTCGCAAGCATCAGAAGCAAAACCTTAGCGACAAACACCATAGCAGCATACAACCATTTTTCTAGGGTCTGGAAGATTCCAAGCATTGAGTTCAATTTTCCAAGAGACAGACGCAGACCGCTCCCCATTTTGCCACCAGAAAACACACTACAAGCCTCACTAGTCATCCCAGAAAGCCCAAAATGGAAAGCCTATTTCCGACTACTCTATGAAACAGGCGCCAGACCAAGCGAACCGTTCGCCATGACGGTCGGAAACGTCAATTTTGAGAAACAGCTTGTCCGATTAGGAACAGCAAAAGGAAGCGGAGACACCTTAGAAAGAGAACTCCCAATAAGCCCATTGCTCACGGAAATGCTAAGAACCTTATCAAGAAACAAACCACCAGAAGCTTGGCTTTTCAGCAAAACCACAAAACCAGACGAACCCTTAACCTATCATCAAGCCGAACGACTCAAAGCCATAATCAAAAAACAGCTTAGAGCCTCAGGATACAACGTCGCAGGGTTCAGACTTCACGGATACCGCCACGCCTTCGCAACCCGACTTTATCATGCGACGAAAGACCTAGCCCTAGTGAGCAGAAGCCTAGGACACAGAAGCCTAGAAACGACGATGATTTATATTCATCTCAGACCCGACCAGCCACGGCGCTATGATGTGGTTCATTACGAACTACATGACAAGGAAGGCATAGCCCAGAAGATAGCGGAAGGATGGGAAATAGCCCTACAAACAACAGAGGAAGTCTGGTTCCGACGACCTCGGTGGGTTCCATAATGGCTTGGCGACTCTCCAGGTATGCAGCAAGGAAGCGACGGCGACGACGAAAGAAACCAAAACCCGATGATGACAAATTCATCATAAAAAAAGGGAAGCTAATTCGAGAAAAACAGGGCCGACTCATGTAGTTCGCCATCGCAGATCCGCAGACCCGCCCCCTCCCCCCTCTTTTTCCTTCACGAACCACAACCTAGAAGCTTTTTCTAGAACATCCATCCACGTGGTTCGTATGGAATCCCCACGTGGTTCGTATGGAATCCC
>JAWCNH010000011.1:0-16424 GCA_038848765.1 Bathyarchaeia archaeon | reverse complement strand
AGTGGCTTCAAATATCCCATGTGCACTATTGCATTTTAACCTTTAAAGCTCAGAACAGAATATTCTAGGCTGAAGGAAGCTTGGGCATGTCTCAGAAACCCAGAAGGTTAAGCCTTCGCATATTGAAAGCTACGTCTTCGCAAATAAGGCTTCAAGTCATCAATCTCCTCTATCATAGGGGACCGCTTTCCTACACAGAAATCATGAATATTTTGAAACTTAATCCTACAAGGGACGCTGGAAGATTCGCTTACCATCTGAAAGCTTTGCTTAAAGCGGACATTATTGAGCCAGACATAAAAACCAAGAAGTATAGGCTGACGGAACTGGGCAAAATGATTATAGACATAACGGACCAGCTTGAAGAACATGCCTTCAAAAGAAAGAAAATGCTTGTACGCACTTCCCGTTTAGCCCTTGAAGAGTTTGACAGAAACAAGATTGCAGAGTCCCTCATTAAGGAGGCGAATGTGCCCATCGAAATGGCGCAAAAAATTGCTAGGGAAACAGAAGCTCGCCTTCAAGAGTTTAAAACAAAATATTTGACTGCGCCCCTCATAAGGGAAATGGTTAACGCAATCCTCATTGAAAAGGGACTGGAAGAGTATCGTCATAAACTCACAAGACTTGGGCTTCCCGTCTACGATGTTACACAACTTATACATTCAACAGAAACAACGTCAAAAAGTGTAGACATCATACATGAGGCTGCTGGGGACGCAGTAATAGAAGAATATACGCTTCTGAACGTTTTGCCCAGAGACATCGCCGACGCCCACATTTCTGGTAGCCTCCATTTAAACAATCTAGGCTATTGGATACTGAAACCAAGAGCCTTCATGCATGACATCCGCTTTTTCCTAAGAAAAGAAACAAGCAATACAAACTTGCCGTTTCCTCCGCCTAAAAGTTTGAAAACAGCGCTACTTTTAATCTCAAACGTCATTAAAACTGCCGCCTTAGAAGTCTCTGAAGAACAAAACATAGACTTTTTCAACATTTTTCTGTCGCCCTTCGCAAAGGGATTGTCAGAAGAAGAAATTAAAGAAGAATTACGTTTTTTCCTTTACAACATGCCCCACAACGCACCCGAAAACGGCTCAAAAATATCCTTGGGACTAGAACTCACTGTTCCAGACTTTATGATGGATAAAGAAGCCTTTGGACAAAAAGGAGAAAAAGCAGGCTACTACAAAGATTACGTCCAAGAAAGCCAACGAATCCTAAGCCTCTTACTCCACGTATTAAACGAAGAAGCCCAGCATAAGCTCCTTTTTAATCCAAACATAATCATAAAAATACGCCCAGAAAGCCTCGCAAACAAAGAATGCGAACATATCCTATATGAATCGCACAGACTGGCATTGACAAGTGGAATACCCTTTTTCGCCAACCTTTGCCCAAAAGAACAAAAATATGCATCTTACACGGCTACTGGAGTAAGATTCGCCTCCGATTGGAAAGGAGACTGGGAAATCGACACTGTTCAAACAGCCAACATGGACATAGTCACGTTGAATTTGCCCAGAATCGCCTACAACTCCATGGGAAAACCGAAACAGTTTTTCGAACTTTTAGACGAACCCGTAGAAATGGCTCTACAAGCCCTAGAAATCAAATACCAAACCATAAAACAAAGAGCCAAAGGAAACCTACTACCCTTCCTAACACAAAAGACAAATGATAACCCCTATTTCAGAATAGAAAACTCACTCCGCCTCCTAAACCTCGTCGGATTAAACGAAACCATAAAACTACTTACAGGCAAAACCCTTGGAAAAGACGAAGAAGCAACAAAATTAGCACTAGAAACAATCTCTTACCTCTCCCGCCTCGCCTCAAAAAACCTTAAAAAACCAGACACACGCACCGCCCTATCCTTAACACCTAACCCAGAAGCAGCCGAAAGATTAGCAAAACTAGACATAGAAAAATATGGAAAAACAGTCTCCACAAACGTAAATACTGAAAAACCCATTTACACCTTCGCAAGCCTATTACCCTGCCCAATGGATGCCGACGCAGAGAAACACTTAGCCATCGAAGAAAAAATTCATCAACAATGCACGGGCGGACACATAACTTTCCTACAAGCGGCAAACACAGTCTCCCAGCCAAACGAACTTCTATCAACAACAAAAAACATCATAAACAAATACGCCATAGGGCTATTCGCCTACAACCGAAACCTAAGTTACTGCACAAACTGCCACAACATATCCATAGGGCTTCATTCAAAATGCCCCATCTGCGCCTCAATAAACACAATCCGAACCTTCAACACCTTCCATAAAAATTTAACGCACACCTTCAGCAGTTTCTATGTTTAGCGGTTATGTCAATAACCAGCGCTTGCAACTACAGAATTTTAAATAAATTATTCTAAATTTTTTGAACAAAAAACTGGAAGCGAAAATTAACAAGTTCTTGTATAGAAAGCTCGATTATGGTTGAGCCCTACCTAAGAGAATTAAAGGGGATAATGTGTATAAAAAACTAAGAGCCTTCTCCATACGTAGTGTTTTGCTGCGGGGGTTTTGATGAGTTCCTCGGAGTACGCTGTTGATTCGCTCAAATACTTTCCACGAGTCAGAACATCTAAGATTCAGTTTGAAGATTTCAACCCAGAAAAAATAAAAGTTTCCTTGGTAAGAGAGACCGGGCTTGCTGAGGATGTGGCAGGCAAAATCGCCGTCGACATTGCAGATAGAATTCGCAAGCTTGACCTGAAGTTTCTTTCAGGTCCCTTAATCCGAGAATTTGTCTGCGTCGCTTTGCTGGAGCAAAATTTCGAAAATGCCCGTGCCAGATACACTAGGCTTGGTCTTCCATTATATGATGTTGAGAAGCTCATCAAGGCTGGTGACAAGGAAAACGCAAATCTTCAGCACAACCCAGAAACAATTCATAAATTGGCTGCAGACGCCATCTTTGACCAATACGCCTTGTTAAGTTGTCTTCCGCCACATTTGGCAGACGCTCACATAGCGGGCTACATTCATGTGCATGACTTGGAATATTTTCCGACAAGACCGTTTTGTCAAGAACATGACATTCGCTTCTTTTTGAAGAAAGGTTTAATCGTGGACGGTCAAGGAGTGCATACAGCTGTTGCTGGCCCAGCTAAGCATCCTGAAGTGGCTATTTTGCATGCGGCGAAGGCTTTGGCTGCTGCGCAGACGAATTGGGCCGGCGGTCAAGGCTATGACTTTTTCAATGTTTGGCTTGCGCCATACGTGGAAGGCTTGTCATATGAGCGTGTTAAGCAGTTGGCGCAGATGTTCCTTTATGAGATGTCGCAAATGTATGTGGCACGTGGTGGACAAACAGTCTTCTCTTCCATAGCCTTAGAGTGTGCAGTGCCTAAGATTGTGCAAGATGTTCCAGCGGTTCTTCCAGGCGGAAAGGTAAGCGAAACTGTGACTTATGGCGACTTTTACGAGGAGGCTAACATGTTTTTCAACGCTATCTTGGACGTTTATTTGGAGGGCGACTATGTTGGGAAGCCTTTCAACTTTCCCAAATGTGAGGTTAAACTTAGGCGAGAATATTTGGGCAATTTTGACAAGGAATATCTGAAGGTTGCCATGCTTGCATCAAAGTTTGGGACGCCGTATTTCTTGAACCTTTGTCCAGACTACATGCCAGACATTGTGAACAGCCAGTGTTGTAGGCTTATTTTTGCGCCTGACAGTGAAGAGCTGGAAGATTTTCATAAGGGCGCTTTGCGCATGGGCAGCTTGCAAGTTGTTACGGTGAATTTACCTAGGTTGGCTTACGAGGCTATGGGCGACGATGCCAGGCTTTTTGAGCTTTTAGACGAGCAGATGGATTTGGCTAGAGAGGTTTTGTTGATTAAGCGGGAAATTATTAAGCAGCGTATGAGGGAAAACGCCTTGCCTTTCTGTTCTATGGACTGTTACGGTGAGCCCTACTTGAATGTGGACAAGCAAGTGCTTAACATTGGGTTTGTGGGTTTGAATGAGATGTTGAAGGCGCATTTGGGCTTGGAACTGCATGAAGGTAAGGACGCTTGGGCTTTTGGGTTAAAGGTGATTAGGCACATGGTGGAACGCGCCAACATGTATGCTGCCGAGACGGGTTATCGGTTTGGTTGCATTCAAACCCCCGCGGAAAGCTGTGCGCATAGGTTGGCTCTTATTGATTTGAAGACTTATGGCGATAGGGCTGTTGTGCAAGGGGATAGGAACAATGGCGCAGTTTACTACACTAATAGCAGTCACGTGAGGCCTTCGGCTGCCATTCCTTTGCTTGACAGGATTAATGTGGAAGCGAGTTTTCATCCCTTAACCCGAGGCGGCGCCATCTTGCATGTTTGGCTTGGAGAGAACAATCCTTCGCCTGAAGCCTTATGGAGCCTAACAGAAAAGATTGCGACGAAGACTTTGACTGCCTATTTTACTTTTACGCGTGATTTGACTATTTGTCGGCAGTGCTCAACCGTAGAAGGTGGCTTATTGTCTACTTGCAGACAGTGTGGTGCTGAAGGTGAAGACTTGGAGCACTGGTCTAGGATTACTGGCTATTATCAGCAGGTACGTGGATGGAACAACGGCAAAAAAAGAGAACTACAAGACAGACAACGCTACGCTATATGAAATGGGGTGAGTTATGAAGAAAAAGCTTCTTTTTCTTCCTTCTTTGGTTTTGCTGTTATCTTTTGGGCTATTGATTGGAAACGTGCATGCAAGAGGCGGACTTTACAAAATAGAGCCTCATGGAAAACACATCGAGACCATAAGATTGTCGGTTTCCGACGAAGTGTATGGAAATTTTTTCATCAATTTCTATTACTGTTTCCATAAGTTTTTGCATAGCTGTTCCTCACAAAGGCTCTACATGACCTCTAAATAATATTAACTCTGCAACTTAATAACCCTCTAAGAAGTACTCTTTCTGAATATCACTGTTATATAACTAGCAAACATTCCATTCATGCAAATATCATCAAAGACTCGAAAAATACAATAACATAAACCAAATATGACTTACAAGAGGAAATCAAACTTGAGCGAGGAGCTTTTAGGCTACAAGGGTAAAGCCCAACAACTCCTAAAACAAGCTGAAGCCAAAATAGGCGACATAATCAAAATAACAAAAAACAACAAAACCTATGAAGGCATTCTCATCCCACGCTCAGAATACGGCGACGAAAACCACATAGTGATTAAGCTAAAAAGCGGATACAACATAGGCGTTCGCGTAACAGAAACAACAAAAATAGAAAAGATAGGCGAAGGAGCCAAACCCACTTTTACACCACCTCCAATACCACAACAGAAACCAGACTTGCCAAAAGTCGCCATAATCAGCACGGGCGGAACAATCGCCAGCCGAGTCGACTATAGAACAGGCGCAGTGAGACCAGCGCTCACGGCAAACGACCTCTACAGCGTAGTGCCCGAAATCTCCGACATAGCCCAAATAGAAACTCAAATCCTATTCAGCCTATTCAGCGAAAACATTACGCCAAAACACTGGACGGAAATAGCCAAAACAGCCGCAAAACACATAGAAAAAGGCGCAAACGGCATAGTCATAGCCCATGGAACAGACACGCTAAGCTACACGGCGGCAGCCCTAAGCTTCGCATTACAAAACCTGCCAGCGCCAATAATCTTAGTCGGCAGCCAAAGATCAGCAGACCGCCCAAGCTCAGACGCAGCCACAAACCTCATAGGCGCAGTCACGGCAGCCGCAAATGCGCCCTTTGCTGAAGTAGCGGTAGCCATGCACGAAACAACCTCAGACAAAACAATAACCTTCCACAGAGCCACAAAAGTAAGAAAATGCCACACAAGCAGAAGAGACGCCTTCAAATCCATAAACACAAAACCCCTAGCAAAAATGGAAAACACAAAAATAACCATGCTAACAAACGACTACCAAAAAAGAGACCCAACACGCAAAATAATCTTAAAACCAAACTTCAACGAAAAAGTGGCACTCATCAAATTTTATCCAGGAATAAATCCCAACATAATAACGTGGCACGTTGAAAACGGATATAAAGGCATAATCTTAGAAGGAACTGGACTGGGACACGTAAGCAGCGCCTGTTTCTCAGCAATACGCAACGCAATAGAAAACAATTTAATCGTTGGCATGACTTCCCAATGCCTCTGGGGACGCATACGAATGACCGTGTATGATCAAGGAAGAGACTTGTTGGCCATGGGTGTGATTCCCCTTGAAGACATGTTGCCAGAAACAGCCCTAGTAAAGCTAATGTGGGTTCTTGGACAAACCACTAACGTGGAAGAAGCCAAAAAACTCTTAACCACAAACATTGCCCACGAATTCTCAGAAAGAACAATTCACGAAGAAACTGAAATGGAGAAGACAAAATGAGCATAAACTATTCAGAGATCGGCTTGAAAGTTGGCTTAGAAATACATCAGCAACTTGACACCAAAACCAAACTTTTCTGCGGCTGCAAGCCCACGCTTTTCAAAGAAAAACCCCAGATAACCTTCCTGCGAAGATTAAGACCAACCCAAAGCGAACTGGGACAAATAGACCCAGCAGCCTACTTCGAATTTCAAAAAGGCGTAAAAATTCTTTATGAAGCAAACAATGAAACCTCATGCCTCGTCGAAATGGACGAAGAACCACCCCACGATTTAAATCCAGAAGCCTTAGAATCAGCTTTGCTAATCGCTTTAATGGTCAACGCAGAACCTGTCGACGAAATTCATGTAATGCGCAAAACGGTCATTGACGGCTCAAACACAACGGGTTTTCAACGTACATGTGTCATAGCCCTTGACGGCGCCATTCAAGTTAAGGGTAAAATCGTTCCAATACAGCACATTGCCCTAGAAGAGGACGCTGCCAGAAAAACTGGAGAAGAAGGCTCGACGATTTGTTATCGCATTGACCGTTTAGGCATACCTTTAATCGAAGTAACAACTGCTCCGGTTATTTTTTCGCCGAAGGAAGGGGAAGAAGTGGCTCTCGCCCTAGGCAGAATTTTAAGAGCCACGGGCAAAGTAAAACGTGGTTTAGGCACCATACGCCAAGACCTGAACATTTCTATTCGCAACGGCGCCTTGATGGAGATTAAGGGCGTCCAAGAATTAGAACTCGTTTCTCTGGTTATCGAAAACGAGGTTAAACGTCAACTAAGCCTTCTGGAAATTCGCGACGAACTACATAAGAGAGGCATAAAAGACGAGCACATTAAGGAAGAATTTGTGGACGTAACTCATGTTTTCAAAGAGACTAAGTCAAAAGTAATCGCCCAAGCTATCAGCAAGGGCGAACATGTTTTAGCCGTTAAGCTTTGTGGCTTTCAGGGGCTGTTGAAAAGAGAGTTGGCTCCTGGCATGAGATTGGGCAGAGAGTTTGCGGATAGGGCTCGTTTCTGGGGGCGTGTTGGCGGCATTTTTCACACTGATGAGTTGCCTGCCTATGGAATAACAAGTCAAGAAGTTGAAAAACTTAGGCAGGTTATGAAGGCAGAGCTTCAAGACGCTGTAGTTTTTGTTGCCGCTAATTTGGAAAATGCAACAGACTCCTTGAAAGCGGTTGTGGAGAGGGCGCGTGAAGCCTTGAAAGGTGTTCCAGAGGAGACTAGGGCTGCGAATCCTGATGGAACGACGCATTATATGCGACCGAGGCCTGGTGCTGCCCGCATGTATCCTGAAACTGATGTTCCGCCTATACGGGTTTCAGAGGAATACGTGGAAAGCCTTCGTCGTTGCTTGCCAGAGTTGCCTGAAAGGAAGTTGGAGAGGCTGATGAAAGAGTATGGTTTGAATGAGAAGCTTGCTAAGCAAGTTTTGGATTCAGAGTTTGGTGGGCTTTTTGAATTAATTGTTAAAGAGTCCGGGGTTTCAGCTACTACGGTTGCTGTTGTTTTGACTGAAACTTTGAAGGCTTTGAAACGTGACGGCATAGAAGTGGAAAATGTTACGGATGAACATTTTAGAGAACTGTTTCGTTTAATCGGCGAGGGCGTTGTTGCCAAAGAAGCAATAGCGGATGTTTTGGTTTGGCTTTCGAAGCATGAAGGTTCCTCTGTGAAGGAGGCCATAGAAAGTTTAGGTTTGGGAATGATTTCTGAGGCTGAACTAGAAAAATTGGTCAATGCGCTTCTGGCGCAGAATAAAGAATTGATCAAGCAGAAAGGAGAAGGCGCCTTTGGTGTTTTAATGGGGTTAATTATGAAGCAATACCGAGGACGTGTTAGGGCGGAGGTGGCAAGTGAACTTTTAAAGAAAAAGTTGAAAGCCCAGGTTCAAAGTTTTAGGTAAATTCTTTAAATGGTTTATAATATTATCGTAATATTAGAGTGTATGGAGTCTGGCTTGACATGTCGTTTTCGTTTCGGGTGAAGATTAATCAGCATGAAATTGAAATTTGTGGGACACGTGAAGAAGTTTTAAAAACAATCCAAGATTTGCCGAGCTTGGTTGCTAATGTTTCGAAGGCTTTTGAACATGTTAAGGATAGGTCTGGCGAAACTGCTGCGACACCAATATCTGTTCGTGTAACTGCTGGAAGTTCTCCACAGCCCATTTCTGCTTCTAAAGGCGTTTCTTCTATTCCTTTTCCAACTCTTGGCTCTGTGAAGAATTGCAGTGAGGCTGTTTTGAAGTTGCTTGAAAGTGACTGGGGGAAATGGCGACCTAGAACTTTGCCTGAAATTGTGGAGGCTTTGAAGGCTAATGCTGTGCATTATCCTTCTACAACCTTGTCTGGCGTGTTGAAGTGGCTGGTGAGGAAAAAGAAGGTTAGGCGATGGAAGACGGATGCAGGCTATGTTTACATTCTAGTTGAAAAGGAGGGTGACTAATGCCCAAAATCCAAGTGCAAGTTAAAACTCCTTTTGGCGAAATTGTTTTGGAAGGCGCTGCGCCTGAAGAAATTCTGAAAATTTTGGAAGCCATGCCTCAAGATTTCCTCTCAAAAGTCAGCAACCTAGTTTCTGTCAAGTTGGCATCGCCCGTAAAGTTGCAGTTAGAAGGAATTGTGGAATTCACCACTGAAGGTCCGGTCATAACCGCAAAGGAGAAGCTTACGCATTACGAAGCTATTGGGCTGGTTTTGTATGCTTCGGAGAGAAAAATGAACACTGCTGCCCAGATTGAACGTCTACTGCAGTCATGCGGAATAAAAGCCATGGTGCCGGCGAGGCTGAATGAAATGACGAAACAAGGCAGAGTTTTCAAACCAGACCCAACAAGACCAGAATTTAAATTGACTACGCAAGGCGAAAAATGGATTGAAGACGAAGTTCTGCCGAAACTGAGGGAAGGCAAAAGTTGAGTAACGAAAAATTTTCTGTTCACATAAAATATGGAACAATAGAACAAACATTCTCTGGCAATGTAGACGATGTGTGGGTAAGCATAAACCGTTTCTTCAACCAAATAATTCCAGCTTTTGACATAGCCCGAAAAATAACATTAACAGTCGACTTAGAAGGGCTTGTTGAAGATTTCAAGGAAATAGTTGCCATCACACCAGAAGGTCCAGAAGTGCTCATACCAAAAGAGAAGTTGACAGACAGCGAAACTCTCCAATTATATTTACTAGCCTCCTACATGGGCTATAAGCTAGGAAAACTGCCGAAAGAAACCATGACTAAAGAAGAATTAGCAGCCAAACTTGGCAAAAACGTGAAAATAACAACAACACGGATGGGCGAGCTAGTAAAAGAAGGAAATGTGGCAAAAACTGAGGAAGGAAGCTACAAGATAACCACGATGGGAGTGAAAAGGCTAAAAGATGATTTGTTGCCGAAAATAAAGGCTGAAAAGAGATAGAAGCAATACATGCGATGTCAAATTTGTATGGCAAAACTTAAATTGTATTACTTTTTTTATTTTGTATAGTGAAACATTATGGAGTACACTTCGACAGTGACGGAGAAAGGCATGATTACTTTACCAGCAGATATTAGACGCAAATATTCAATCAGAAAGGGGTCGAAGGTCAAGTTCCTTGAAGAAGAAAAAGGAATCCTAATAATTCCTATACCAAGATTGGAAGATCTTTTCGGCATAGATCCCTCGATGAAAGAAGTGGCTAAGGCAATTTCGGAGGGGCGCCGAGAGGAAATCACCCATGAGACCACGGAATAAATATCTTCTTGACTCTGGAATCTTTTCACTTATCCTTGCTGGAGACGCTAATGTGAAAAGTTATGTAGAAGAAATAGCGTCTGGAAGAGCAGAGCCTCTTGTCTGTGAAGTCAACCTCGCCGAATTCTATGCAAAAACATGTGAAAAGAAAGGAAAAGAAATCGCAGACATTTACTACCTCAGAATGCGTTACCAACCCAACATGACAATCATAACTCCAAACGATGAACTAACAAGAAATGCGGCTTGGCTAAAATGCAAACACCACGACAAAGTTTCCCTTGCAGACTGCTACGCTGCCGCTGCTGCCATAGCAAACAAAGCCACCATTCTAACGACCGACAGAAACCTGCATCACATAGCTGTTTCTGAAGGCATCAAGGCAAAAGTTTTTCCACTTTAAAATTGCGTTACTGGAATTAAGGGTTTAATGTTTTATTTGGCAAAGGTTTAGTGTTTCCTTCACTCGTTGTATGACCTCGGGAGTTGCTTCATCCTTCACCATAAAAATCAAGTAACCTCCTCTTGTTCTCATGCCCACAGTTGCAATCAATTCATGCTTGATAACTATGTATTCGAAATTTCCGTAAGAACATGACAGCTCTTTAAAAAGCCCAGCGACCAAAACCGCCAGGATGTCTCCAACTTTCTGGGCAAGTTCCGGGGAGATCTGCTGAATTCTGGAATTGTAAATGGATTTAAAGCATTTAATGTTTCCAAGTTCATCGATTTCCATGGCAAATCTTATTCGTTCATCAGCGCCTAGAACCCAATCGCAAACACTGCTCATTGGCTTTTAACCCTTTTCCAAATAGTGCTCTCCAGTGTTTTCTATATAAAGAAAATCTCAGATTCGGAACATGAATACAAGCATTCTTTAATGCGCTGGCGGTCTCTTCTGCGCATACTGGTAACGTCTAGGCTTTCCTTCCCGCGTGAGTATGCCGTCTTTAACCAAATCTATTAGCGCATGCGCCACCGCCGTCCTATCATAATGGAACCCTTTTCTAGCCATTTCGCCATGCACCTCGCTGAGGCTTTTAGGAGTTGCAAACCAGCCTTCCTCCCAAAGTTTTTCTATGATGCCCTTGCAAGTTTCAGCCCTAGCAGTTTTAGCTTGCTCGGTTAAAATAGGTGTCTCTTTCGCTTTCTCGGTTACAGTGGACAAAATCTTGTCTACGGCAGTTTGTAATTGCTCTTCTTGGCATTCGATTTCGAATTCTACGTTGCCTACCTTCATTTTTACGCGGATGGGGGGTTTGGTTTGGCTTTCTGTCATTGTTTTCCCTTATTGTTTATTGTATTGAACATCTTGTTCATGCGCAACATTTAAATACCTCAGCGCCCAAACAAGTGAATATTGGTGAATTTATTGATTCAACAACTACCTATTACAACAACACCAAAATATAATTTTCCACAAACCACCCAAAACTTTCCATCACCACAAAGATTCATAGAAATCAGCCTACAAACACTAAAAACTCTAAAAGGGCAAACATTAACACAACAAGAATCAGACACACCACCAGTCAAAGACGAATCTCCCATTCGTCCAGAAGAAGCATTCACAATAAGACCAATCCCGCTTAAACCATTACCAAACAATACACCAGTAATCGCCACAGACGTTTCGAGCATAAAACTCGGCGAAACCGATGATGGCATACTTATCGCTTTAAGAGGCGCAATAGTTTGGAAAACCCAACAAAAATACCATTACCTCCGAATCGGTCCCTTCCCATTTCACATAACAGAAGAAAACAAACACGAAATCCACCGCCTTCTCAACCCCTTCCCAAACGAAACAACAAAAAATGAACCAAACCTACTCAACATGCAAAACCGTGTCGCAAGCTTCTTCGAACATTGGCTACAAATGAGCATAAACATGTTGTCCAAAAACAGCTTAATCTTATGGGACGGCAGCCTAACAATAGGAACCCCAGAAAGCCCCACAGCGCTACTCCTGAAACTTCTTGAAACTGCACGTATGCATGGAAACATTGTGCTTGCCTTCTCCAAAATGACACGTCTAAGGCTTAACGGACAAGGCTTAACCGAACTGGTTTGGAAATACCCCCCGCCATGTCTCCTTGAAATCAACGGTTTCCGCATGTCAAGTTATGCGCATTCTTTGGGCAACTTATATGTTGCCAAATTAAGCCAAGGAAACTGCGCCTTCCGCTTGGACATTGATAAGCAAATCCCAAAGAATCAAGCAGTGGAAGCCATAGAGAAGCTTCTGGAAGTCGACGTGCTTTTGCATGGTTATCCTGAAACTTTACGTTTAAGCCACATACTGTCAACTTTCACCGCAAACGAAGTCATTGCCCTTCAGCGTTTCATAACAAAAGAATGCAGACTAGAAATAACGACAAAACCAAACGTCCGAAGAGTACTTTTCGGACCATTTGGAAAAAGCCCAGAAGGATAGATGACCATGCGACTTTACAAAAAAGAAGGCGATACTCTGCAAATTCTCTGTTTTCCAAACGAAGATGTAGAGAAGGGAGACTATCTTAAAGTGGAAGAGGCGAAAAGTGATAGGGCGCTAATTGTTCAAGTTATTGATGTCCAATTCGCAAACGTTCCAGGTTTTCTTGAAGAGTTATTACGAGATTTTGCAGGTGAGGGCTACGTTCAAGGGGAGGATTTCGACCCTTTAGGCATAGGTTCTCACATAACTATTATACAGGATGCACGTTTGCTTGTTTGCAAGATTAGGGCAACTGTAGCAAATGGTGTTTTAAGTCCCACCTGTTCGTGGCTGCCTTCCCGTTCTCA
Organism: Bathyarchaeia archaeon; assembly: GCA_038848765.1. Lineage (GTDB taxonomy): Archaea > Thermoproteota > Bathyarchaeia > Bathyarchaeales > JAWCNH01 > JAWCNH01. The sequence goes on along the minus strand of JAWCNH010000011.1, from coordinate 3,525 downwards.
ATCTATTATTAAAAAGCTTCCAGTCGCTTCACTTCTTTCCCAAGTCAAGATTAATGGTAACCTGCCTATTTATTTGGGCGAAACCAAAGAATCGTCTCCGCTTACTATTGATGCTTCCTCTTTGGATGGAAAACTCAACATTATTACTGGTAGGAAAGAATCTGGAAAGTCGCATCTTTCTAAACTTCTCATTTTAAGCCTTATACATTACGGCGCAACAGTTATTGTTTTGGACTTAAACGGCGAATACACTGGTTTAGGCTATTCTCCTGAGGGCGAAAAGAACGAGTTTTTCAGCAAAGTCCACACGTTAACGCCTGCTCAAAATTTTAAGCTCACTTTAAGGCAGATAAATTTACGTGTAATGTTGAACATTCTTATCCATGCACTTCATTTGCCAGGCACCTCTGCCAGAGAGTTTAGGCGTATTTGGCAGTTTCTTCAAGAAAAAAACATGTTGACGTTGCATGAGTTGGGTGAGGCTATACGAAATTGGCGATGCAACCAACATGTTCGAGACGCCTTGTTCGCCCGCTATTATGCCCTAGTGAATTCTGGATTTTTTACCGACAATCCAAGTGAAGCCGTTTCCATTGAAGAATTTATTTCGAAAGTAAGAGATGGCGGAGTTATCATTTTGAATCTTTATGACACTTCTTCAATCGACCGCCAAATCGTTGTTGAATATGTTTTGGGGAAGCTGGTTGACTTATTGACTAACTGGAAGCTTCGAGCGGTCTTTCTTTTTGCGGAGGAGGCGCATTTGTATCTGCGTGAAACTTATTGGGACGATATTGTAACAAGGATGCGTCATTTCGGAGTTTTCACCACTTTCATTACTAATCAGCCTAACACCATAAGAGAAAATATTTACCGCCAAGCCGACAACATCTTCTTGTTCAACTTTACAAATGAACATGATTTGGAAACTGTTTCAAGGGCGGCTAGGGTTGATGCGGAAACCGTGAAATCCATTGCAAGAGACTTGCCGCCTCAACATTGCCTCTTATTAGGTAAAGCTGTAAAAGATTTCCCTGTTGTTGTTAAGGTAAGAGCTTTAAATGTTCAAACGAAGGGTCAAACACGTCTCTTTTTTGCTTCGCCTTTGATAAGCCAAAAAGTGGAAGTCCTAAAGAAAAGCTAAAGCCTTCAAAGTTGTATTTCCTTTAGGTTTTCCTTGTTCCTTTCAAAGAAGGCTCTGAAAGTTTTTGTTAAATCGTATTTTTCCACCTCGTCGAGGCTAACCCATTGGGCGTCTAAGAGTTCGCTGTTCGATTTTAGAGTTCCTCCCTTAAGCCTAACAAGAAAGTCAAGTATGACAAAATGATACTTCAGCCGACCCTTTTCGTCTCGTGTGCAGTCATCAACAACATCGATGAGACGGTCGACTTCCACTTCGAGGTTGCATTCCTCTTTAACTTCTCTAACAACAGTGTCCACAACTTTCTCGCCCAACTCCACAACTCCGCCGGGTATGCTCCATTTTCCCCGTCCTGGCTCTGTGCCCCTCTTTATGAGGAGAATTTTCCCATTGTGAACTAAAACTGCGCCGACGCCTACCACTGGCTGAGTGGGGTATTCTTTGGGCATTGGGTTGTCGCCTAACAATGTTTTGTCAGTTTGAAATAAAAAGGTAGCTTAAGATTTTATGTGGTGGCAGTGGCTGTTGCAGTTGCTATTTGTATTTCTTCTTTTAATTTTTCTATTTCTCTTTTTAGGCTCATGAGTTCAAAGAAGAGGAATATGTTGCCGTATTTTACGAAGTGGTTAACTTTTTCTGCCACGGTTTGTTTGCTGAGTTTGTCGCCGACTTTTTCGAAAACTTCTTTCATTAAGGCTTCTTTCTCATTCAATTGCGAAACCCAATAGCAATGATTATCGATAAAGGAAAAGCGTTATGAAAGCCAAATCAAAATTCAGAATCCAACTAAAAACAAGCCTACAATACTCGAAGAATTTGAAGGATTTGGAAGTTTTGACGCTTTAGGCTTGACAATGAACCTACAATGGGTAAACTTAAAGAGACAAGAATACTGCTGCTTTAATTATGCCTATTGCAATTGTTTTTAAAGGCTAAGGCGCTCTTTTAGTTGGAAGGAGTAAGGATGCGCTTTGAAGCCTTTCAGTTTCGTTCATGTTGCAGACTTGCATTTAGGTTACACGCAATATAACATGGAAATCCGTCGAGAAGACTTTGATAAGGCTTTCAAAGAAGTCGTGGAAAAAACAGTACAACTGAAACCAGACTTCATGATTATTGCAGGCGACCTATTTCAGCATGCACGCCCATCAAACGTAACTCTTGAAAACGCCATAAAAAACTTCAAACAACTAAAAGACGCTGGCATTCAAGTTCTCGCCGTTGACGGTTCCCATGACGCAGCTCCAAACATCATTACGAGCACAATTCTGAATCCCTTAGACTCTGCTGGGCTAATCTACTACTTGCCACGTCATGAAGGCGCTTGCTGGCGAAACCAAAACTGCTACGTGTATGGCATACCATGCTACCGAACGAAACAAAAAACTGAGGAGCAGTTGCCTCAATTCTATGCACAACACAAGCCGACACCCAAGCCCGACGCCTACAACATTTTTGTTTTTCACGGCACGTTGGACATGGCAAATTTGAAGCCCCCGCAAATGGAAGCGGAAATCTCTGCAGAATTGCTTCCAGAAGGCTTCAACTATTACGCTGGCGGACACGTTCACAAACCTTCCTACACTACATTCAAAAAGGGCTTGCTTGTATACAGCGGTTCAGTTGAAACTGTGAATTATGAAGATGCAAGCGCTGAAAAAGGGTTTTACCATGTGAAAGTTAATGAAAACGGCGTTGCCAAACTAGACTTTGTTAGGCTAGAAAGTCCACGGCGTTTTATAATATTGAAGCGTGATTTCTCTGGAATGACGCCGAACAAAATCACAGAAGCAGCCATACAACTCATAAAAGAAAAGGATGAAATGGGCGCAATAATTGTGCCGATTCTTGAAGGTGTTTTACCAACTGGAGCAAACCGCAGCGAAGTTGACACCATACAGATTCGAAGCGCTGCCGAAAAAGCATTACTTGTGCATCCAATTATAAGACTAAGGGAAGCCGAAGTGCCAGAAGAAATCATCCGAAGCATTTTCGAAGGCGAACTAAAAGACCTAAAAACAAAAGCTTACGAATACTTTTTGCAAATATTTTCCGAAATACATGGGCGGGAAGAAGCTGAACGAATAGCAAAACTTGCACTCAACATTTTGGAGCCTCTAACAAGAAAAGAAGAAGACAAAGTGAAAGAAAGCTTGGAGGCATACGTAAATGCGAATAGAAACAGTCGAACTTGAAAACATACGCTCACATCTCAACTCCACAGTAGCCTTCAACAAAGGATTCAACTGTCTCGTCGGAGGCTTAGGTCGTGGAAAATCCAGCATACTTTACGCCATAGACTTCGCCCTTTTCGGCGACCCCTTAACCAGAAGCTATGAATATCTTCTTCGTGAAGGAGCAAACAATGGGAAAGTAACCCTCAA
>JAWCNH010000010.1:0-16577 GCA_038848765.1 Bathyarchaeia archaeon | reverse complement strand
AAAAGCTTACTGATGAAGCAGTAATCTACAAGTCCATCGGCTCCTTGCTTGTAAAATCGGATAGGCAAAAAGTGATTGCAGAGTTGAATGAACGAAAAGAACTGCTTAACACTAGAATCACCGTTTTAGGCAAGCAGGAAGAAAGACTGCGAGTTCAAGCCAAAGATTTGCAAGACAAACTGCAGCAAGATTTACGTCCGCTTTCGTCTCCTTTATAGGTGGAACCCGTGGAAGAAATAGGCATACCTGAGCTTACAGAGGAGCAAGTGGAAACTCTTTGCGAGATAGCAGAAGAAGCGGCGAGAAACCACATTTTATCTAAAATTCCTTCACGTAGAATCTCCGCCCTAGACATTACGGTGGATATTGAAGGAAAAAAACCAATCACAGTCAATATTGAAGTAAACCTTGAGCTTTCTCCATTAATGAAAGGTTTCGATGCCGAAACATTGGTCAAAGAAGCCACAAACAACGCCTTAAATTCAGTAGAAAGCCATCTGAGGGACCTCGCTTGCAAATTCTCCAAATAATAGCACTTTTGGACAAGTATACAGCCAAACATGTTGTCCTGTTATGCCATCACAACGCAGACCCAGACGCCATTTGCGCCGCATTCGCATTGGCTCGTCTTTTGGAACATTTAAGACCGCAAATAAGCATAGAAATTGGGGCTGCACAAGGTCCAAGCAGACTTTCCAAGCTTCTTTTGGAAGTTTTACCCATTGAATTAACAAAGCGACCTGACATTGAGAAAGCAGACATAATAATTTTGTTAGACACAAACACCATTCAGCAACTTGATGAATGGGCTGAGTTGGTCAAAGCCAAAGTCTCTTCTGAGTCAGCCTTAATTGTCATAGACCATCATGCAAGCCATCCAGAAACAGAAAAACTCGCCACACTTTGTATAGCTGATGAAAATGCTTCATCCACATGCGAAATTGTCTACAAGTTTTTCAAAGAGTTAAACATCCCCCTAGGAGAAAACGAAGCAAAAGCCTTATTTTTAGGCATAGCCTTCGACACCCGCCACTTCATTTTGGCTGGTTCAACAACACTCAAAACTGTGGCAGAGTTAATTGACGTTGGCATTAATGTTCAAGAAACTTTGGCTTTACTCTCCTTGCCAATGGACTTTTCCGAGAGAATAGCACGGCTTAAAGCTTCGCAACGAGTTAAGCTTCTTAAAATAAACGAGTGGATAATCGCCGTTTCCCATGTAAGCGCATTTCAAGCTTCCGCTGCCAGAGCCCTCATCGGACTTGGAGCAGATGTGGCAATCGTTGCAGGGCAACGAGGCGACGCTGTAAGAATAAGTCTCCGCTCAAATCGTGACTTCTACAAGAAAACTGGCGTTCACCTTGGTCGAGAGGTAGCTAAACCTTTAGGCGAATATTTCCACGGCATGGGTGGAGGACATTCAGTCGCTGCCGGCATGAACGGGATTGGTGACATGGAAGCCTGTTTAAAGCGCTGCGTGAGAATTTTGAAGGAAAGATTGAAAGCTACAGATGATTCTACTCTTATATGAGTAGTTACTCTTATATGGAAAGCTTTGTTAGAAGGCGATTGTTTCATATTGATGATAAAATAAAAACAGCAATTATTTAAGAACAATAAGCTTATCACCACATAGAAACTGGCAACACTGAAAGGTTAAGAAAATGACAACAATTATAGAAGCACAAAACCTCACATACTCTTATCCGGGAAGCACAAAACCTTCAATAAAAGATGTCTCTCTCAAAATCGAAAAAGGAGAGTTTGTCATACTCACTGGACCTAGCGGTTGCGGAAAAACCACACTTTGCCGTTGCTTTAACGGTTTAATTCCTCATTTCTACAGTGGAACGCTTTCAGGCGAAATCCATGTTGCTGGTTTAAATGTCCTTGAACATCCAATTTACGAGTTAGCTTGCCACGTAGGCTTGGTTTTCCAAAACCCAGAAAATCAGCTTTTCGCCCTATCTGTAGAAAAAGATGTGGCTTTTGGCTTAGAAAATTTGGGCGTTCCTAGAGAGGAAATTCGTAGAAGGGTAGATTGGGCAATGCAAATGACGGGCATATATGATTTGCGAGAAAGGGCACCACATGAACTTTCGGGGGGGCAACAGCAAAGAGTAGCCATCGCAAGCGTGCTTGCCATGCAACCAGAAATCATGGTTTTCGATGAACCCACATCTTTCTTAGACCCGTTAGGCGCAAAGAAAATTTTCGAAGTAATAAACGACTTGAACAAAAAACTAGGCATAACAGTCATACTTGTTGAGCATAGACTTGACCTAGCCGCCAGATACGCAGACCATGTCATCGTTATGAATGAAGGAGAAATAGTTTTAGACGGAGAACCAAGAGAAATTTTGAATTCAGAAAAGGCACGTTTAATCGGCGTCGGCGTCCCAAAAGCAACAAGACTCTATCAAATTTTGAAAGAAGAAAACAATCTTCCTTTGAGCCACGCCGTTATAACTGCTGAAGAGGCAGCTCAGCTTTTAAGAGAGGTACTACTACATGATAGAAGTTAAAGATGTCTTTTTCACTTATCCAAGCGGCGTCGAAGCCCTAAAAGGCGTATCGCTTACCATCAATGATGGCGAATTCGTCGCCGTAATGGGACAAAACGGTGCTGGAAAAACAACCCTCGTAAAGCATTTTAATGGATTATTGAAACCCACGAAAGGAGACGTTTACGTTGACGGCGTAAACACTAAAGAAGTAAGCGTTGCTAAACTCGCTCGCACAGTAGGCTTCGTGTTTCAAAATCCAGACCACCAACTTTTCAGCGAAACAGTTGAGGCTGAAATCGCCTTTGCATTGCGAAATTTCGGCTTCGAAGAAAACATAATCGAAAAACGAATCGTTTGGGCGCTTAACCTCTTAGGCTTAACACAGTATCGCACAACATCCCCCTTCATGCTAAGCGGAGGAGAAAGAAAAAGAGTTGCATTAGCCTCGGTTTTGGCATGGGACCCCAAAGTGGTTGTTCTAGATGAGCCGACAATTGGACAAGACCACCAACAAAAAGAGAAGCTACGCCAATTCATCATCCAACTGAAAACCCAAGGAAAAACCGTTGTAGTGGTTACGCATGACGTGGAATTTGTAGCAGAATGCAACCCCAGAGTAATACTAATGGCGGAAGGAAAAATTGTTGCAGACGGCATGGCAAGAGACATTTTAACCGACGAGAAGCTTGTTACCCAAGCCTCGATTTTGCCTCCTCAAGTAACTCAAATATTTTTGAACTTGGCCGATTTAGGATTGCCCAAAAACATAATCGATGTGTATGAGGCGAGAAGGGTTCTGCTGGATTTCATGGAGAGTCACCGCAAGAAATGAGTGTGTTTAATGGTTTAAAATTTAGACGAGTTACTTCTCCCATTCATCGTTTAGACCCGAGAGCCAAATTTCTCTACGTGTGCATAATATTCGCAGTTGCGGTTTTGTTCACAGAATTGCTTCCTCTTCTCATCTTATTTCTCGTACAGATTCCGTTCGTTTTAATTGCTCGTGTAGGAAAAGAATGGATTCGCTCGTTGAAAGGCGCAGCTTTCCTCGCCTTCTTCATCTTCGCCGTCAACACTGTTTTCACATATTTTTCTGGCACCTACAAGTCTATTCCCACTCTCCTAGAGTATTCTACAGCCTTAACCATGCGTTTCATCGTCCTAGTCGAATCCTTCTCCATATTCTTTCTAACTACCTCACCAGACCATCTTGGATTGGCACTTGAACAAACTCGCGTTCCCTATGAGTTTGTATTTGCCTTCACAACGGCAGTCCGCTTCGTACCAGTATTGGCTGAGGAAGCCCAAACAATAATGGACGCCCAAAAAGCCCGAGGCTTGGAACTTGAAAAAGGAAACTTCTTGAAAAGAATTAGGAACTATGTTCCAATCCTCATTCCCCTCATAGTAAGCGCCATTAGGCGAAGTTTAGAACTAGCAGAAGCAATGGAATCGAGAGCTTGGGGTGCCACAAAAAAACGCACCAACCTTTATAGGCTTAGACTTGGAAAAGGCGACTACACATTGGCTACTATTTCCTTTTTAGTTCTAGCCTTAGCCATTTACATACGCCTACATGTTGTAATCCCATCATTAACCACCCTCCTACATTTCAGCTAACATAACAGCAAAGACTTATTCTCAAGAGGCAAATCAGCAAAACTTTTGAGTATCAAACAATTTTCCGTTACCACTCAATTCACCAGCTTTTGCAACACTAAAAATCTATTTCACCAAAGTGCCTTGCTACAGTGCCAATATCCATCATGTCGATTTTTCCATCCGCCAACCCTGTTTGTAAACCTGTAATGTCATAGTTGAGGTTGTAGGCAGGGTCGGGAAATCCTATGCCAAACAGCCTTGCTACTGCGCCTATATCCGCCATATCAACCTTTCCATCTGGAACATTCGGATGCAAGGCACTGGAGATATCGCCTATTATAGAAACTGTCACGTTGCCGTAAATGTATGTGTTATCGGCTGTTTCTGTCTCACCAGAAACTGGCTGAGCAAAGGCGCTTAAAACGTAGTTGCCTTTAGGCCATGTTGAAGTATTCCATAAAAACATGAGAGTTTCAAAACAACCGCTTTCTAAAGTTATTATTCGAGAACCAACGACACTCATATTGACGTAAAGCGTGACATTAAAAGTCTCTGCAAAACTGCCAATGTTTTGGGCAACCACTCTTACGCTTGAAGAGCATCCACATCCAACTACAGTTTTGGATGTGACCCATTTTACGGCAACATCGTGACCCAAACTTAGCTCTCTGAATACTACATGCAACGAATAATTTTTATACATTATGACATGAAGCGGGTTACACAACCCAATGTTAACACCATCAAGTTCCCAATGGTCAAGATAATATCTTGGGTCAGGCGAGGCGGTAACTGTGATGTTGGATGCCCATGGGTAAGTATATTGACCCGGAGAGGGAACGATCGTTCCTCCGTCGGTTACTGTTAATGTTAATGTGCATTGTTTTACTGCAAATACAGCAAGTAACATGTGATTTGTATTCATTGTTATGTTTATTGGGTTAGCTGATTCATACGCGCCGTCAATTATCCAATGAATAAAAGAATAGCCCGCATGCTCTGTGGCTTTTACATTAATTGTATTGCCCACAATATGTTTATAGACTCCAGGCGGAGGATCTGTTGTTCCACCAGTGGTGGTGGAGATTGTTAAAGTGTATGTCAACAGGAAAACGGCATGTAATACATAGTTGGCATTAATCCTTATGTTTATTGGGTTAGTTGTGCCCACATTGGTTCCGTTAAGTTCCCAATGGTCAAAAATGTATTCATGCTCTGCTACTGCTAAGACCGGAATGTTTTGTCCCTCAGAATGTTTATAACTTCCCATCGACGGAGCAGTTGAGCCCCCCAAGGTGCTTGTAATTGTTAATGTGTAGGTAGGTAACTTTGGTTTGCCATAGGGGCTCATTAAGGGGTAATTGTCTTGGTTTTGATTGGTGACAAAATAAGGCGTATCTCCTATTCCATCATCATTTTCATCCCAACCAGTATAATCTGTCCAGTAATTACCGCCAGTTGGGTAACCATCATCCCAGAGGTTGTAGCCAATGGCCATTTGAATATGAACTTGGTTATTATTGTTCAAGAAGTTATTGTTGAATATTTTGTTGTTTTTGCAATGAGTCGTCGCTAGCCACAAGCCATTTTCATTTCCGACAAGGTTATTACCGTGTATAGTACACTCCATCGTGGCTCCTGCTAACATAATGCCCCATACACTGCTGTTAATTATGTTATTCTCAGCAACTTCAATGTCAATTGAGTCGTCAAGTCCTATTCCGTACGTGTTATTTTTTATGTAATTGTTAGCTAAGAGATTATATCCCATGCAATCTTCTAGGTATATGCCGCCAGCAGCACTAATACCGCTAAGCCACTTATTATCTGCCACAAAATTTTTCACGATATTATTGTAAATTGAAAGATCCAAGCTTATGCCACACCAATTATTCGAGGCGTTGCATTCTTCTATGGTATTGTAAGACGACTCGAAAAGCATAATTCCCCAATAATTGTTTAGGGTAGTGACGTTTTTTATTACTGAATCATATGTGAAGATTAGTTGGACACCAGCGTGATTGTTTGTTATTTTAAGGTCAACTATTTCAATATTAGAAGAATTTACAATCATTATGCATCCAGCGTCGGAAGGGACTCTTTCATTACTTCGATTAATCCAGTAGTAGATTGGTTTTCCATTAACTTTGTTCGAGGTATCAACGTAATTAATATACTCTTGTATTTCATAGCCTCCGCAACCAAAATTTGCACCGTTATCTTGCAGAACGTTATTCTTTAATATGTTTCCACTTGCTCGATAAAGCCACATGCCTTCAGAGTTTCGTAAGACTTTATTGCTGAAAAGATTGTTGTTATTGGAATAATATAGAGATACGCCTGTGCCAGTGTTGTTTGCGACAACGCATTCTTCCACCAAATTGTGACCAGAGTATTCCATTCTAAGACCGCTTTCACAATTTATGATTATGTCACTATATAGTTTAATGAAATGTGAGTTGTAAAGCCAAACACCATAACTAAAATTTGAAACACAGACTTGTGAAAGAGTCACATTTTCCCTTTGGAAAACCTCTATTCCTACTCCGCTCCCTTCCCCTCGAATCTTGAACCCAATACCAGAAATTAGGATATTATTCCTTTCCACTACAAGCGAACCGTGAATGTTATCGGCCAAAACGTAAAAATCCCCAAAGCGGTGGATGGGTGCAGTTGGCGGTTCGATGCTTCCATCAGCCCTAATATAAATTGTCTCACCCGCTTTGACCTTTAGAACCTTAAACGCCAAGTTTACTATGCCCACTAACAGAAGTATAAGCATGATTCCGCAAAAGATTCTTTGAAGTCTCTCCATTTTCTTTCTAAGAAAGTAGTACTTAAAGCTGTTTATATCCGTTTACTAACAAAAATTCAACCATGGTAAACTACTGAAGGCATTAAGTTTTTGAGTTTCTGCGGCTTTTATTAATATTGGAGTCGAAGCGAATGTCTGTTCGACCTTTTCGTGTCATTGCAGATGAAAGAGAAAGGACTTCGGGAGTTCCAGATTTGCTGCGCATGTTGGGCTTGCAAGTGGAGTTTCGCATGTTAGACATAGGCGACTACGTTATTTCTCCAGAATGCGCCATAGAGAGAAAAGAGGCGAGAGACTTTGTTAAATCACTTTTTTCTGGCAGACTTTTCAATCAAGCCCATCTTCTAGCGGAATCATACAGTCAACACATACTGATAGTGGAAGGCGATTTTCACTCTTACATTAAAGAAGCGGCAAACCCAAAAGCTTACTGGGGAGCCTTGACGACATTAAACTTCCAATTCGGCTTCCACACCTTCTTCACAGAAGATACTCTACAAACTGCAGAGCTTATTTACACTCTGACGAAAAGAAAAGACCTAACCCTAACAAAAAAGGGACCATTAATAAAAAAGAAGCCGAAGACAGATGAAATGGAAAAAATGCAACTTCTCCTAGTGTCAAGTTTGCCTAGCATTGGACCGAAACTTGCGCATAACTTGTTGAAAGAGTTTGGCACTGCGAGGAAAGTTTTTATGGCGTCTAAGGCTGAGCTTTGCAAGGTTGAAGGTGTTGGAAGAGTTAAAGCTGAAAAGATAGCTAAATTTCTTGATGCACCGTATCGTTCACGGATAATTATGCCTAAACAGTTACCGTTGGCGTAACCACAAGATTTTTAACAACTGTTGAGGTGTAATGGTTTTTCGGAGAGCCAAAAATTTGAAACTGCTTAAAGCTGCGGCTGAAGAAATAATAAACGGCGCAAGAAAAGCCATCGATGAGCTTGACGAAGAGCAAGTGGAAAAAATGATTGAAATGATTCTCGACGCTAGAAGCAAAAAAATTTTTGTTGTAGGCATGGGCAGAAGCGGCTTCGTAGGCAGAGCCTTCGCTCTACGCTTAATGAATCTGGGATTTAATGTGTACTTCATAGGCGAAACAATAACTCCCGCAGCCACGAATGGAGACTTAATCATAGCCATTTCTGGAACTGGCTCAACAAAAATGGTTTCTACGGCGGCAATTGCGGCTAAAGAAATCGGCGCAAAAATTATTGCTATAACTTCCTATCCAGAATCGCCGCTTGGAAAGTCGGCGGACCACGTGGTAGTTGTGGGTGGAAGAACGAAGATGGGTTGGCCGAGAGAAGAAGATTACTTGACGAGACAGATTCTAGGTGAACGGGAGCCTCTTACTCCGCTGGGAAGCATTTTTGAAAACAACTGCATGATTTTTCTCGACAGCCTCGTAGTGGAATTAATGTATCGTATGGGTAAAAAAGAAAACGAATTGAAGCAGTTGCACGCTACTATTGAATAATTGGGGTTGGTGGCAATTCGCGCAAAATGGAAAAAGAAGCGAATGCGAAAGCAAAAGAAGAAGAGGCAGAAGAGAAGGGCGAGATATAAGTAGCGAAGTTTTTGCAAATTGAAAACAACATATGCTACTTGGGAGGCTATAGCGATTCAAAATATATGGGAAAAATATTATTCGACAATGAAAAGAATCCCGAAAAATCTGAGGGAACCTGTTCCTTACGTTGTTGTGGACACTGTGGCGTTTAAAAAACGCTTTGATGTAAAAACTATTCTCGATTTGGGTTGTGGTCTAGGTAGACATTCTGTTTTCCTCGCAAAAAACGGCTTTGACGTTGTTGGAGTCGACATTTCAAAAAGCGCATTAATGATAGCGAAGAAATGGATTTGCAAAGAAAGGCTGGAAAATGTCGCGTTGTTACGTGCGAATATGACAGCTTTACCGTTCAAAGACTCCTATTTCCATATGGTTATCAGTGTTAGCGTTATTCATCATGCTTTGAAAAGTGATATTGAAAAAGCTATAGCTGAAATTCACAGAGTCCTTAAGAAAAATGGCTTGCTTCTAACAAATCTAGCTTCTAAAAAGGATCGTAGATATGGAAAAGGAGTAATGGTGGAAAAAGACACTTTCTTATTGACGGAGAAATTTGGAAAAGCACGATTTAAGGAATTGCACCACTTTTTCACCAAGTCCGAAGTTTCCAAACTGTTGGTTAGATTTACTAAGGTAAAAATAGAAAACCTTGAACAATATCATTGTTTTTGGAAAATAACTGCTTTTAAATAAACTATTTTTTGGCGTATTCGTATAGCCCGAATATGTTTCCATCAGGGTCTGCGAAGGTTGCCATGGCGTTGCCGTTTTCCTTTGACTTCGGAACAATAACCTTTCCACCTAATTTAACGATTTTTTCTAATGTCTTGTCGATGTCGTCAACCAGTATGTAAACTAGGACTCCGCATGGCTTTTCTTTTGGCATTCGCCAGAGTCCACCGCTTGGTTTCTCGCCGGTGTCAATAAGCCAGTAAGCGTAGTCTTTGTTTTCTTTGCCGCTTATTTTCCAATCAAATAAGCCTCCATAGAACTGCTTGGCTTTTTCCAAGTCTCTAACTCGAATTTCAACCCAGTTAAACCTATTTGCCACTTTATCCCCTCCTCTTCTTGTTATATTAGATAGATATTTTGGCAGCGGTTCTTAAAGTTTTGAAGTTGGATTTTTGCATCGTAAAGTTAATAGGTTACATTTCAGACTACATTGCCAGCTTAACAAATCAACAACAACCCAGAGAAGGAGCAAAGCCATGGGCAGGTATAGGCAAATCGAAGAAATCGTAAAACTCATGAACGAACCAGAACGCATAAGGAACACTAGCATAATCGCTCACGTAGACCATGGAAAAACCACGTTGTCAGACAGCTTACTCGCTGCTGCGGGCATAATTAGTGAGCAAAGGGCTGGACAACAACTTTTCCTAGACTCTTGGGAACTTGAACAGAAAAGGCAGATGACAGTGTTCGCATCAAACATAAGCCTAGCCCACGTTTACAAGGGCAAAGAATACCTCATCAACCTCATAGACACGCCTGGGCACATAGACTTTAGCGGTGCAGTCACAAGAAGCTTAAGGGCTGTGGATGGCGCTTTGGTTGTTGTTGACGCAGTTGAAGGACCCATGACCCAAACAGAAACGGTGCTAATGCAGGCGCTTCGAGAGAGGGTGAAGCCTCTTTTGTTTATCAATAAGGTGGATAGGCTCATCAAGGAGCTTCGTTTGACGCCTCAAGCCATTCAAGACAAATTTGCAAAAATCATCACGAGAGTGAATAAACTAATCGAGAAATATGCGCCGCCAGAACATAAGCTAGATTGGCAAGTCAAAGTTGAAGACGGAAGAGTAGCCTTCGGCTCTGCACTTCACAAGTGGGGACTCAATTTACCACACATGAGGGCTAAAGGAGTAAGCTTCAAAGACATTATCGAAGCCTACACTGGAGAACCAGAAGAAGTGGGCAGAAAAGTTGAGGCACTTAGCAAAAAGGCTCCGCTTTACGAGCCTATACTTGACATGTTTTGCGAGCACCTGCCCAACCCGCTAGAAGCTCAGCCTTACAGGCAAAGCCAAATTTGGCCAGGCGACCCAAACAGCATAGTTGGTAGAGCCATGGCGAAAGTTGACCCAAATGGACCTATACTCATGTGTGTCACTACGGTTGAAGTTGACCCGCACAGCGGGGTAGTAGCCATTGGAAGAGTGTTTAGTGGCACTGTAGAAAAGGGCAAGACTGTGAAGCTTGTTACGAACCGCATGACTGGAACAATACAGCAGGTTTACATGAGTATGGCAGCTGACCGTGTTATGGTTGACCGCATTCCAGCAGGCAACATCGCAGCTGTTTCCGGGCTTCCTTCCATTCATGTAGGCGAAACTTTAGCCGACCCGAATGTGGAGACCCAGCCATTTGAAAAGTTACGTTACGTTTCAGACCCTGTTGTTACGGTGGCTGTTGAGCCAGCGGACATAAAGGATTTGCCACTTTTCGATAAGGTTATTTACAAATTAACTTTGGAAGACCCTAGTTTACGTTTCACTATTAACAAGGAAACTGGCGAGTACCTTTTAAGCGGAATGGGTGAACTTCATCTTGAAATTACTGCTTATCGAATGCAAGAAGCAGGCTTAAAAGTTAAAACAAGCAAGCCAATTGTGATTTATCGTGAAACAATAAGCCAAAACTATAATGGACCTCCAATTATGGGGAAAAGCCCAAACAAACATAGCCGCCTCTGGGTAACCATTGAGAAATTGCCAGAAAATGTGATTCAAGCCATTAAAGAAGGAAAAATTTCTGAAATGCAGAGCCGAGACGAGAGGCAAAAAATTCTGAGGCAAGAGTTCGGATGGGACACAGATGACGCCCGCAATGTTATCGCAATCGAAGACACAAACATTTTGGTTAACAGGATAAAGGGTAGGCAATATGTTGAAGAAGTAATTGACCACGTCATTTCTGGTTTCCGAGAAGCCGTTCATACATGCGTCTTGACTAAAGAGCCAGCTTACGGCTTGAAAGTTAACCTTGAAGACATTTCGGTGCATGAAGACCCAGTTCACCGTGGTCCAGCGCAGATTTTGCCCATGACTTGGCGTCCAATTTGGTGCTGTTTCCTCATGTGTAACCCGAGACTTTTAGAGCCCATCCTAAGCTTCGAGTGCAAGGTTCCAAACGAATTCGTAAGTTCAGTGTTGGCGACTGTTCAGAAACGACGAGGCAGAGTCTTAGACATGCCAACAGAAGAAGACGCAGTAATTGTGAAAGCGGAAATTCCAGTTGCCGAATCCTTCGGACTCGCCGAAGAGTTAAGGTCTTCCACCCAAGGAAGAGCCTTCTGGGCGACTCAATTCAGCCACTGGGCGCCAGTTCCAGAATCACTGCAACCAATCGTTATAGCGGAAATACGCAAACGAAGAGGACTAAGCCCTAACCCGCCAAGTTGGGAAGAATTCTACGAAAAAGAATAAACATCACCTCTTATTTTTTGATTTACTTTAGGCATCTTAGTTGGCGGCTCAGTTCAGAACAAATTAGTTTGCAAAAATCAACAAGCGATATTTCTTGCAATGAAAGATAACTTTCTTATGTATGATGTTTAAAGTTAAAAGTATAAAATGGGAGAACAACATGCAAAAATTGATTGAGTTCACTCTTTGCGGTTCTTATTCGAAAAATTATGATCCTTATGCCGCTACTGAAGATGTATCCACGCAAAGAATTTTGTTGGCAATAAATCAGCAACCGCTTTCTCTGCCAGAGATATCAGCGAAAACTAGTCTGGAAAAGCACGAAGTTCTGCAACGTTTAAAAGCCTTAGAAAGATGCCAACTTGTGAAGGTAAGCGCCAAAGCAGAAGATCTCTATTATCAGCCAAACTTCACAATTTTTATGCTTAAAGACCAAGAGAAACTTCAGCCCTTAATTAAAAAACTCAGCGAGTCTATGGTAGATGTTGTTAAGGGTTTTCTTCCAAAGATAAAAATGGAAATGAGAAACATTAAATGCATTAAGGCTGGACACGTTTTTCCAGACTTGGAATACATCATAGTAGGGGCTTACGCTTTCGATTATGTGGGTTTAGAGTTTCTTCAAGAAGAAGGCTTACTTATTTCCAAAGAAATGCCCGGTGGAAACTATATATTTACAGGTCTTGAAAGGGGCGCCTTGAATTTAAGAGAATCTTGGATGTGGGGGCATAGTTGCAAATATGGCAAATATATATTTAACACGCATGGAAAACTGCCGCCTACAAGTTGGAGAAAAGCATTTCCAGACTTAGGTTATGTTTGGACATATTATGCTGAGGATAAAGAAGAAAGGAAAGCCATAGAACAAAAAATAGTTTGCTACGGTGACTTACTTTATGAGATTCTAAAAGGGCATAGGTCTTTGGATAAGTTAGCCACAGCGCTTGGTAGGCGTAAGCATGAGGTGGTTATTGATTTAACATTTCTGGAAGAGCTTGAATATGTAGTTTCTGTAATAAAACATGACAAACGAGAATATGTGTTAAATAGACCCGTTTTGTTTTTTAGCGACTACAAACGCATACATAAACTCTCTAAAACAATTCTTACGCAATTTTTCAATAACACATTAAAAGCTTATTATAACGAATTGGAAAGTTCATACAACGAAACATCTCCTGCTAAAAACGGCATCGACTTACGAGAGGCTTTTAATCCAATTTATCATCGTGTGTTTGAGAAAGCGTTGGACGAACTTATTGCTTCTAAGGTCATATGCGCTCCTCCTTTAAGAAGAGATGGACAATATTCAGCGTGGGTTGCAATAGAAACAAAACAATAAGACTGTTTTCATTTATTCACGAGGTTTCCTACTTTGCTTTCGTTAATGTCATTCCCATTAAATATGCGGCTCCAAAAACTACAAAGACTCCGAAAATACCAGCGGCAAGTGTTGAAACATAACTGTTCTCCACATGGGGTAGAGTGTAATCTGGCATCAAGCCAGACCATATGGGTTCATCTTCCCCGATTCCAAGAGACTCGGCAACTTTCTCTAATCCGTCTGGCGCATCTGAAGCAAATGGTATCAAAACTGCCAAGCCTATTAACATAAAGATTAATACCTTCAGATATTTTCTCATTTAAACCTCCCTTCTCAAAAATGTCAAGCCGTGAAGAATAGGTGGTTGCATTCTCCATAATTGGGAAATAAGCGTGGTGGTTATTGCTGCTTCGCCAAACCCTATTATTACATGCCAAAACAGCATGGCGGGCACTGTGACTAGGATTCCGCCTGCTTCTGAAAAGGCAGGGGAGAAGCCTATTTCTAATCCGCAGGCTAAGGCGCCTAATACCACGGAAAGCCAAGATGCAAAAAAGATGCTGGGGAAGAAAGTTTTGCCCTTTTCGGAGCCTTTGGAAAGAAGTTTAACTAGGAAAAAGCTTAGTCCGCCTATAATTGCCATGTTAAAGACGTTGGCTCCAAAAGCGAAGATGCCGCCGTCAGCGAAAAATAATGCCTGCATCATTAAAACAATGGTCATGCTTAGAATTGCAGCGTATGGTCCTAAAAGTATGGAGAGGAAAACTCCGCCGACAAGGTGTCCACTTGTTCCGTAGGCGATTGGGAAATTTATCATCTGTGCAGCGAAAACAAAGGCGCTTGAGACAGCCAGTAAAGGAGAAAGCGACTTAGAATATGTGGCTCTTGCTTTTCGCCAAGACCAAACAAGGAAGGGTATGGATACTAAATACATGAGAATGCATGTGGCTGGGCTTAGGTAGCCGTCGGGTATATGCATTTTCATTCCTCGGTAACACGATTTAATGAAAAAGTGTTACTTATAAATCTTCTCCCAATCACTTCGAAAGAATCCATTCAAAAGCTTACTTCTACAGTAAGCTGTACCATCGCATAAAGTCGTGTTTAAACTCGGAAAACCTTCTCTGCAGCAAGCAAACTCCAACCCATGCTTCAACACTATGGGTCTTAGCTTTCCCACAATTTCCCGTCTTTTAGTTTCGCTAAGGTATTTATATCCAGCTATCCATTTGCCATCAGCAAATAGCCTAACAAGTTTTTCGTAAACTTTCAAGTCCATCTGCTTCAAAGCAGAAAAGAAACCCCTAACGGGTTTCACGGTCGCCACAGTAACCTGTCTTACGCCCATATCAGCCAACACAGAAACAAGTTTTTCAAACTCTCCCGCATCATCATTTACGCCAGGTATTATGGGGTCGACACGCACAGTTGCGGGAATTCCTTCCTTAATAATTTTTTGTAAAGCCCCAAGTCTACGTTCAGGCGAAGGCGCTTGTGGCTCAAAAAGGCTGGAAATATCTTCTTTTAAAGTAGTTATCGTCATAGAAACAACGGTTAGAGTTTGCTTGAAAAGGTAAACATCTCTAGTCAGAAGGTCTGACTTCGTAACTATGAGAAGCGGAAACCCATGTCTAACCAAAGTTTGAATGCACTTTCGCGTAACTTCGTACTCTATTTCTAAAGGCTGGTAGGGGTCGGTGCAGTCACTGAGCATTACTGGCATCTTCTCCTTCGAATGTGCTACCATGTTTTCTATTTGTTCCAAGAGTTTTAGGCGTGGGCGTGGCGGCCCATTAAAAGTGGGAAATTTTGTTGCATAACAGTAAACGCATTGGTGGGCGCATCTGCCTAAGTAAGTGTTTAAATTATATTTGGGAAGGCAAGTGCAGTTACCTCTCCTAAACGTGTTGAACAAAGGTAATTTCATAGGCTTAGAACTCTCTGAACATATACGCACTGTTTATTAAAAGGATGAGCCTTATTGATTAAAATTTCTTAAATCAGCAAATATTTGGTTGCTAGGCTCTGCAGAAATCCATAAATGTTTGAAACATAATGTGTTGAATGGTGTTTAAAGTGAAGTTTCAAAAAGCTGTAGTTGGCTTGTTGTTGCTTATTTTTGTATGCAGCGCTTTTAAAGCCAATATGAAAAGCGCTTCTGGAGAATTTTCTGTTTCACAAAAGGATATTTTTGTTCCACGTGATTATCCCACTATTCAAGAGGCAATTAACGCTGCTCAAGAAAACAGTGGTATTTGGGTTAGCGCTTCAGTCTACAATGAGCATATCGTAATAAACAAGTCCATATCATTAATCGGAGAAAACAGGGAAACAACCATAATAAACGGCAGCAACCCTGGAAAAAATGTTGTTTTGGTTGAGGCAAACAATGTTTACATTTCAGGCTTTACCATACAACATGGCGACTCGGGAATTTTTCTTAACTCGGTGGGTAATTGCGTTATCCGCGGAAACAATGTGAAAAACAACAGCAATGGAATATTCCTTTACTTTTCATGGAACTGTCTTATCCAAGAAAATACTGTAACAAATCATACGCAGAGGGGAATATTCCTCACCTCTTGCAGGAATTCCCTAATCGTTGAAAACTACGTGTCAGACTGCTTATGGTATGGAATTAATGTGAATGCTTCTGCAAATTGTTTGGTTAGCCGAAATTTTATTGGCAGTTGTAGATTGGTAGACGGTTTAGGTCTAACCGAAAATACTAATAATAGTAGGTTAACATTAAACACCGTTTATAACTGTGCATGGGGCATATGGATTGATAAGTCTCATAACAACATCATTTATCACAATAACTTCTTTAACAATTTCCGCCAAGCACTAGTAGCTAACTCATATGGTATCTCTTGGGACGCTGGTTATCCTGGCGGTGGTAATTACTGGAGCGACTATGTCGGCGTGGACGCGAAAAGTGGGCCAGATCAAGACCAAATTGGAAGCGACGCTATAGGAGACAAAGCCTATACAAAAGATGCATATGATAGATATCCGCTTATTAAACCGATAAGCTTCTTTAATCTTGGTGTTTGGAACAACCAAGAATATTTTGCCACGACCGTAAGCAATTCCACAATCAATAGCTTCAACTTCTTTCCAGAAGAAAAAATGATAAGTTTCACCGTTGAGGGTGCAGAGAATACTAAAGGTTTTTGCAGGGTTGGGATTCCACGGGACGTTTTATGGGTTAACGCGGTGGAAGACTGGAGGGTTTTGTTAGATTATGTGGAAGACATAACGGTTAACTGCCGTGTTTACGAAAACGAAGAGTTCACATACATTTATATTCCCTATAACCACACAAC
>JAWCNH010000009.1:0-17050 GCA_038848765.1 Bathyarchaeia archaeon | reverse complement strand
CAAATCGTTAAGCGATGGGCAGAGGTGGAGGTCAACAAACTTTCTCATTTAAATTATCCCAATTTGTTCACAAGCTTTCGCAATATCTTCTAGCTTATTTGTTTTAAATCTAATGCGCAGATGAATTGGGTCGACGCCGTGAAGTTTAAATTCGCCATGGAAAGCCCCTTGCTTATCTAGCCGAATGTAAAGATTGCCCTTCTCAACGTAACGGTTGATTTCCCTCCGTAAAATCTCTTTATCTAGAGTGGTTAGGTTTGAGGCGAGATTTTGTATGAGCGCTTGGATAATTTCTTTATTCTTAATTTTTGTTTGAAACAAGACAATGGTGTTTCCATGATGTCCCTTGAGATTGTCTATTTTGAAAGTTATATTATCCAAATGTGCATGCGGAAGAATATTGTTGGCGGCTTCTAGAACCTTTTTAGGGTCTTCGGTAGCATGGGCATAAAACCGAATTTCAACATAAGCAATCGGCATGCGAAATGAAACGACTCCCATGAACATGCACTTCAAATAATTTTATTCCAGTGCTTTCCTTTTAATTATTTCATTTATGAGAGCCTTCTTTCGACTTTGTCTTTTTCGTTGCGGTTAGAAATTGTTTCAAAACGTCAATATTTTCTTCGTGCGAAGTTTTTCTTCGTAAATCTACGGTTATGCCAAGTTTTAACGCAGTTTTATAGTCTATTCCAGCCTTTTTCAGTTCTTCTCGGCTGAAGCCTCTTCCTTTTCTAATGTTGCCGTTCTTTTTCTTCACTAAAGCGTAAACTTTCATTTTCCTCGCCACTCCTTTTCGTCTACCGCAAGATTAATAAACTTAATTTTTATTTCTGCATAAACTAATTTAAGCGAGGCACACAAAAGAGAGATGATTCCAAAAGAGTTTTTCGTTACGAGCGGGAAAGCAACAAGCCCAGTTTCTGAGCTCAACGCTTTCGACAGAGCCCTAAAAAACGCTGGAATAGCCCAATGCAACCTCGTAAATGTCAGTTCCATACTTCCGCCGAACTGCAGAGAGAGAAAATGGAGAAAAATTGCGGCTGGCAGCATAACTTTCGCTGTAGTTGCCAGAATGGACGGAGAAGAAGGAACAACAATAGGCGCGGGAATAGCATGGGCTTGGGAAAAAAACAAAAGTTACGGCATGGTGGCAGAAGCGCATGGTTACATGGATGCTAGGGCGTTGAAAGAAACTTTGGAATGGAAAATTAAGGAAATGGCGAAAATAAGGGACATAGAAATCGACACAATATCCTACAGAATAGAAGTCCTCAGGGTGCCAATGGACCATTATGGCTGCGTGATCTCAGCGCTAGTCTTCAGACCCTAGCTTAAGCACCCACACTCTTTTTTCTCTTTTTAGGATATTTAATTGTGGGCGATTTAGTTCTTAATCCTCTAACTTTTTTGCCTGCACTTGTTAAGCCACGAAACACTCGTCCCTTATGGGCTTTTTGACAAATCCAATTAACATCCATGTCCGATTTTATGGCTGGATGATGTGGGTCAACCAAGATAACTTCGAACCATTTCTGTTTTCCGTCTTCCCAAACCCAGTAGGAGTTTAAAACTTCGAGGTTTGGAAATTTCTTCGCCGCACGTTCTTCTGCAATTAACCTTAAACTTTTAGCGGGCTTATATTTTTTAACACCCATTCGCTTAGGTCTTCTTCCAGCCCTTGGTCTCTGCTTTCGTAAGCCGCCACGTCTAACGCTTACTCTGACAATGACGAAGCCTTGTTTAGCTTTGTATCCAAGTTTTCTCGCCTTATCAAGACGAGTTGGTTTTTCAACTCTGACGACAGTTGGCTGCTTTCGCCATTCTATGGCTCTTTGCTGCATTAATTCCTTCAAGTAAGATGCTTTCGGTTTTCTCCAAACTTCTGCCATGTATTTATACGCCATTTGGCTTTATCCCCCATTTACGGTTCAACCTTCTAGAGGTTACATTCCAACGGGAAGAATGCAAGTATAGGCAACATTAATTCTAATAAATCTTTTCCAAGCCGTTAAGATTTTGGGATGAGTTTCGCCTTCTTTATGACTAGGTATCCGCTTTCTCCCTTCCATATTTTCTCAGTCTCAATCAAGCTTATACTCCTCTTAAAAAAGGGTGCATCAACCACCAGAGTCTCATATTCGCCGCCTTCTCCAATCAAAGATATTCCATGTTGCCGATTCAATTCTTCCAGTTCTTGGACGGCTTTTTCATCGATTTCTCTGCCCAACCACGAGATATTAAATCCATAAGCATAAACGCCAACAATTATGACTTTGAATTTTAAGTCTAAGATTTCTTGCAGCAGTTTCTTGGGGTTTTCTTGCCAGAGAGGCGCAATTGGCTTAAGTTTTAATTCTTTGCAGATTTTCTCTATTCGGCTTTTCTGGTATTGGGAGGATATAGCTCCGTAAACAACGCCCTCAACATCAAGTTTCTCAAGCAAACGTTTAAGGTCTTCCAATTCCAGCTCTTTAACCCCTAAAGTGTTCCCCTTCACAAGCGGAAGCCCCACAGCTTCTGCAAACAATTCTGCAAGGTGAATGTTCGGGTAATGAAACATCCAGCTGTCTTCACGTTGAGGCATCATCGTGACCAAAAATTTGACATCATAACCCTTCTTTAAACTATGATAAAGGGCTAAAGTCGAATCTTTTCCACCAGTAACCAAGGCAGCAACACGCAATTCTAATACCAAGCAAGAATAGAAAATTACATATCCCAATTAAAACTTGTTGTTTCCGCTAAAAGCTCTTCTTAAGATTCGACAGATAAAACGTCTTCGATACACTTATTTATATAAACCTTAATTCTAGCTTTTCGCAACACATGTTTGAATATAACGCTGGTGTGATGAGTGGCGATAATTCGCACAGAAAACTTGACAAAAACGTTTGGTACAACCACGGCAGTTGACCACTTAAACCTAAGCATTGAAGAGGGAGAAATATTTGGTTTGCTTGGACCTAACGGCGCAGGCAAAACAACCACTATACTTATGCTTGCGACAGTCATCAAGCCCACGGAAGGCACAGCGTTTGTAGGCGAATATGACGTGAGAAAAAACCCAGACAAAGTGCGAGAACTTCTAGGTATAGTGTTTCAAGAACCAAAAATGCTGTGGGTTGACACGCCTTGGGACATAGTGAACTGGCACGCCAAAGTCTGCGGCTTATCGACAGAAGAGCGAAAAAAGAGGGTTAAAGAAGTCCTAGAAGCATTAGACATGTGGGAATACAGACGCAGAAGCGTCCATGCGCTTTCAGGTGGAATGCGGAAACGTGTTGAAATAGCCAAAGTTTTGATTCAAAGACCAAAAATAGCCATAGTTGACGAACCAACAGCACAAATCGACGTAATAGGCAAACATAAAATTTGGAACATGCTACGAGAATTACGAGACGAAGGAAGTACAATTATTCTTGCGACAAATGAACTTTACGAAGCCGACGTGCTTTCTGACAGAGTCGCCATAATGCATAAGGGTAAACTGCTTGTTTGCGACACGCCGAAAAAACTGAAAGACAACATTCCTGGAGGCGACATCGTAGAGATACAGCTGGAAAAAGATCCGCCGCAGAAAGTTGTTGAAGAGTTAAAAAACTTTAAAGAAGTTGTGAATGTTTTACAAAGTAAACCGTCAAATCTTCGCTTATATTTGAACCAAGTGGAAGAAGTTGTCCCAAGGATAATGAATCTTTTCCTCAAGAAAAAGATGCCTATCGCTTCGATTCATATGAGCGAGCCTAGTCTTGACGATGTGTTTGCGCATTACACGGGCTTGACCATAGAAGAAGCACAAAAAAGCGAGGATTAACAATGCGCAGACTCCTGCTTGTGGTTGAAAGGGACATACACCTTTTCTTTCGATACAAGTTCCTAATTATTTTACGTGCTATCTGGTTTGTCTCGCAGATAGCCTTGTTCGGACTTATCGCTTCACGCATGATTAACGTTCCAGACTATTTTCAATATTATGTGGCTGGGCTTTCTGTTATGACGCTTTACTCTGCAGCCATATTCATCGGATTCGACATTTACGAAGAAGCTGAACATGGAGTCTTCGAATATCTGCTTAGCCTACCAGTAACAAGAAGACAACTCGTAATAGGTAGGTCCATTGGCGGCGGCCTTCGAGCCTTCATTTACGTGGGTCCTTTGATAGCCATATCCTTGTATGTGATTGGTGCCGTGAATCCTCTAAACTTTCTTATTGCCTTGATTTCGCTGTTTTTGTTCGCCTTCGGAGTTTCTGGAATGAGCATAACAATAGCTGTAATGATTAAGTCAAGCGACCGGTATGACATTTTGATGGGCGTCTTGGACGCTTTGATTGTGCGTTTAAGTACAGCCATGTATCCCTTGGCGTTTGTGCAAGAGGCGAATCTGCTTTACGGAAGTGTTGCAAAGTTTAACCCAGTCACTTATGCGGCTGAATTGTTCCGTTGGGGAACTGGCATAGAAGCAATAATTACGTTAAGCAACCCTTTGATGCCTCTGCTTGGAATAATTGCCTTCTTCGCCTTTTTCACGTTTGTTGGCATAATGATTTACGACAAACACATTGAAGGCGGAGGATGGAAATAGTTGAAAGCTGTAATTCACATTTTAGAGCATGACTTTAGAAATTTTTTCCGCTACAAATGGTGGCTTGTGGGTTTAATTAGCATGAACTTGGCAGACCTATTCATTATGGCAATAGTTTATAACCGAATGATAAGCAGTGAAATTGCAGAACAAATCAAAAGCTACTTCAACTTTTTCGCACCTGGGCTTGCAGTCACAGGCTTGTTTGCTTCAGCCTTCATGATTGGTCGAGAAATAAACATGGAACGCCGAAATGAAGTGCACCATTACATGTTAAGTTTACCCATGACAAGGCTGGAATTAACAATTGGGCGTGTGCTTTCAGGCGGCTTGCGCGGCATGGTTTACATGTCTCCACTTTTGCTTACATGCTTCGCCTTTTTAGGCTTACCAGCTTGGTGGCAAATTCTAATAATCCTAGCTGTGCTGTTTTTCCTAGCCATTGGAATATCTGGCTTAAGCATTGCTATTGCGCTTTCCACGTCAAGCCTAGAAAAATTTATTACTGCACGAGGCTTAGTTTACTATACCTTATTCTTCTGTAGCAGCGTCTTTTATCCCTTGTTTTTGATTCAGGATTTGGGGAGGCAAGGCAAGTTTCCCATGATTCTAGTGACGTTGGCAGAGGTTAATCCCTTAAGCAGCGCTTCTGACATGATACGTTCTTTTCTGCTTGGCACTCCAACTTTTTCCATAAACATGGTGCTCAATGTCCTAGTTTTCTCGGCAATATTTACGTCGACGGCAGCATTCGCTTACCTTAAAATAATAGACCGTGGATAACTAGAATTTAGACTTCACAGCATTAAACAATTCATCTGCTCCTTTCTTCCATTCTTCGAATCCTTCTGGCGTGGCGGGATAAACGTTATACCATGCTTTGACTTTTTTCATCATGTTCGCTGCTTCACGCAACTTCATCAAGAAGCTAAGTTTTCTTAACCCCTTAAACACTCGGCTGGTGGCGTCTGTAATGTTTAAGCGAACGTCTTCGCCTTGGCTCGCCTTTAAAAGGTCCTCTTCAGTAATCAATTCATATTTCATTCCGTAATTTAGGTCTTCGTCGCTTGTGGCTTGGAGAAAAGCCCGGAAAACATCTAGTCCAGCTTGCTTAATTCCATAGGAACGCATGTACCTAACGTTGTAAGCCCAAAGTCCCTTTCGGCTTACATCGCTCTTTTCTAGGGCTTCAATAATTGTTTTCCCCGCTGCTAATCCGCCAATCATAGAGGGCCCCATTCCTCCTCCATGAATTGGGTTAACTTGGCAAGCTGCATCCCCCACTATTGCAACGCCGTTTCCAACCATACAGTCTAATGGTCTTCTTGTCGGGTCATACCATGCTCCGCCATTGACAATCTCTGAATCTTTAAACAAGGGCATGGAAATGAAATGTTTGTAAAGTTGAGTTTTTGGATTAGGAAAATTTTTTTGCATTGAAACTCCTAAGCCAACATTTACAGTGTTTTCAGCCTTCGGGAAAATCCAAGCGTAGCCTCCGGGAGTTTTTTGTTGGTTTAGGTAAATGTTGCAAAAGTTTGGGTTGTCAATTTGTTCTTTTAGTCTGCGAATTTCACGGTAACACGCTTCTACGTCTTCGTTTTCCACGTTAATGTCGATTCCCATCTCCAGTGGCAATTTCCTTCGAATTATAGCAGAAAAACCACTTGCATCCACAACCACTTGGCAAAGCAGTTTCATTTTTTCATTCGTCTTCAAATTTTTTGCTACCACACCCTTAACGAAGCCTTTCTCTATAATTGGCTCCAAGGCTTGGGTTAATTCCAGCAGTAAAGCGCCTTCGTCTAAAGCTTCTTTCAGAAGCCTTTGACCGAAAAGACGACGGTTTAAAAGGTATCCGTGAAGCTTCTCGCCTTTCACTTCAAAAACCGTTTCATTATCTGGCGAAAAAACACGAATCCCCTCAATCTTTCTTTCAACCTCTTTTCCGGTTGGTTCCCGCAAGCCAAGTTCAACAAAATGATGATGCCCAATGGCGTCGCCGCAAATCTTTTCGCCAATTGCGTCACTCTTTTTCCTCTCTGTGAGACACACTTTAAGCCCAGCGGCTGCCAAAGTTTTCGCCGTCATACATCCCGCTGTGCCTGCGCCTACAACGATTACGTCAAACTTTTCCATCCGAGTCTTCTCCAATTAAAATCTCTAATGTTATGGAAAGCTCTATAACGTTTACTCTTATTGCGCGGTGACATGCAAACTTAAAAGTTTATTTTTGGGTTGTCATAATTTGGGTTTTCCACCCATGAGAATTTTTTCTGAAGCGTTTTTGGATAATAAAGTTTCCAGTCAAAATTTACTTTTTGTCCCCAACGATAGTATATGCGTGGGTCGATGTAACTTTTCAATGAAGTGCGCAGATTGTAATCTTTTGTAGCCTTCATTTCTTTGATTTTTAGCTGGAGAATTTTTATGGCTTCTCGCCTTTTCTTGGTCTGTGCAGACGCCCTCAGTTTTTCCAGTCTCTCCCGTTTTTTAGCTAAGGATTCTCGCCAATTTTTAGGTGGCTTCCTCTTATGATTGCAAACTATGGCGGCTGTGAGGTTAGCCATTAAGGCGACATGTTTTTTCACGAAGTCTGGAACATGCTGTGGAACGTTGGCTTTCTCTAGAGATTCTTTAACTACTTTGGAGGCATGATAGGTTCGGAACACTTTAGCAGTTAAGCCTTCCATGACTTCGCTTAGGAAAAGCGTAACATTCCTAGACCTGACGCCATCAAAAATCGTTGAATGCGCATTCTTAATGAACTCTTCAAGATTGCCAACAACCACGTCTGGGAAAACAGCTTCTTTACGCCACCTTACACAGTCCTTGCCAAGAAAATCGAAAATAACCTTTCCATCCGTCCCTATCTTTATGTGCTCTGGCCTCAATGTTGTAGCGCCAACCGTGTCAGCCTCGTCTTTGTCTTTTTCGTCACCGACACGCAATTTTAAAGCGTCTATTAGATAGGCAACGGTTGCCACCTTACGTCTCAAAACGTCTTTGGCATAAAGATTTGTTTCAATATGTTTTCGAAGTTCATCAATCCTTGTGGCAAGTTCCCAAGCTTTGTCAAACTTTTTAATGTCGTTCATCTGCTTAGGATGGGAGGCGTCGGAAAGCCAAACATACTTTTCCTTTCCCCTCAACTTATCGTCCCATTTTGCAATCCACATGGAATCTGGTTGCCAAACAATTTCCTTCCAGTTTCCAGGGGGAACTGGAGCATCGGGGGAAAGATTTAAAATTATATCGCTTTCAGTTGGGCCTTGCTTCCATTTTCCTCGGAGTGGGTGTTTGCCTCGCCCCATAAAAATGCAGGATGGTTCTGCCATGTAATTGCTTATCTCTGTTTTTACGCCGTCCACATAAGCGTAGCCATATTTTTCCCTATTCGCCTCCCTAAGGGCTTTTCGTTCAGCAGCAAGCCTTTTCTTTTCTTCTTTCGAGAGATTCTGCTTATATGCGCGTTCTTTGTCAACATACGCTATAATTTCAGAAAAGTCAAAATCCTCGGGCGAAAGTTTTTCGTTAATCCCTAAAGCTTTGCAGAAGTCTCGGAAAAAGTTTCTAACGAAAACACTGTCTTTCACATATTCCGTGCCTAGCTTCTTCACCCAAGCAACAGCCATCTCCTCTTGCGCAGGCGTCAAGGCTATTCGTTTGCCTTTCGCTAGGATGTGAAATCCCTTTGCTTCATATTTGGGTACTAAGACTCCGTTGTGAATAAGCTGCTTCATCGTTTCGCCCTAACATTGTTTAATCATGTTATATTTTGGAGAGACAATGATAAATTGCCTTTTAAAAAATCTTGTGTCACCAAAGAGACAAACTCAAGATTTTTGTTATCAATTATGGGAATCCCTTTAACCTATTTATTTTATTTTTAATTCTCTTTTTTAGCAATTCGTTAAAATAATCTATGCTTTATATCCAATTCTATTCTGTTTTTATCTGTTTTTTCCATTGGGTTTTTATTTTTTCATATATATTTTTAAATATTTAGCTAAAAAAATAGCATCGAATTCTGAATCTGAAACTTCATAAGTTTTTATTCATATCATCAATTCACAAATTTAATATCATTTAATATCATAATACGCTTAACATATTAAAGTATGTAGGGAGGAAATTTAAAACGAAAAAGACGATATACGCAAGTTTGTGGGCAGTCTTATGTCTCTCAGGCTTTCTAGTGGGCATAACTTTAGGCGGGTTATTCAATACTTTATCGCCTGTCAAGCTTGGATTCTGGAATCAAATAGCGAGAGACTCTGACTTACGAGTAACTTTGCTGAGGCATACTATCTTAAGCCCCACACGAATAAGAACAACTATCCAATTGAACAATGTAGGCGCCGCTAGCGTCACCGCGAACATAACACTTTTGTACAAAGATTCTTCAGACGACATCTTAACCACATACAATTATAACGCCACTGTCAACGCTGGAGCTTCAGATTACAGAACTTTTATTGTGAACCTTCCAGTTGCGCAGTGGGTCACCACAGACATTTCAATCGAAGAACTATAACATCAAATATAAAATTTCGGAGTCTTAGAAGCCTTGTAACATTAGCTTAGAAATAAGAAAACTGCGGAGAGCAACAAAATCAAACCCACGAGCAACCGCTGGAAAATTCTTCCTTTGAATCTGATTTCTGAAAACCTCTCAAACTTTATGAACCCCAAACATGCTGCTATCCCAAGAATCAACATCGGCAAAATCGCTCCTAAATTAACTATAAATATGTTGCTCATTGCCATTACGGGATTCTCCAAGAGCGAAGAAACTAAGGTCAACATTATTGGTGCGACGCATGGTAGTTTTATCAAAGAAAAAACTGCTCCCAATGCAAAATCAACATGTAAACTGTCTTGTTTGGCGGCAAATTGAACGAATTCCTTAAGCCTTTTCGGAGTTCTAAATAAAAGCAGTTTGGGTTTTCCCTCTTCTGTCAAAGTTTTATTCCGCAAGTCAAATACTGCTTCAATAACGTGCATTACCCCGACAAGCGATAGAACGGCAGCTAAAGGTATTATCAAAACAGAAGTTAAAGTAGCCAAATAAATCGGCGTGCACATTAAGAAACCAGCAACCAGAAAAGTGTAGAATACTCCGCACGTTATCATTACAACACGTTGTATGGCTCTTCTTGACCCTTTCGCGGGAATAGTCGCTGCTAGGACGAAACAAATTAACGCGATTAAACAAGGATTTAGACCCTGAAGGATTCCTAAAGCCAAAAAGTAAGCTGGAGATAAAGCATAAAGAGAATTTTCTGATTTTTCTTCGACTTTAGAAACAGCCTTAACTTCTTGCGCTATGGTTCCGCTTACGAGATACTGAACGACAAAATTCACTTTTTCATCTTCAATTGTCCAAGGAGAAAATGGAAAGACAAAACATTCATACCTGTTAAAAACAAAGAGGTGGCGAACTTCTGGAGTGTAAATTTTTTGTGACATGTTTGCTATGGGAAGTAAAAGTTCTGCCATTTTTTTGGCTTCTTGAATAGACGCGGGGTCTCGTTTTTCATTTGGTTTACATAAATCGGCTGTGTTGTATATGTTCGCATCATAGGACTCATGAGAAACATTTGCAACCCATGTTGGTAGTTTCTGAAAGAAGGCTTGCTTATAATATTCGTGATGACAGCTATCATGAAAAATGAGATAAATTCTGGTTTTGTTGTCTGAAAACAATGGTTTTTCAATCTTTATTGGCAAGAGTCCAATTTTCTCGTATAGCTCAAATTTCATGCCAAGATTTTTTTCTTGCGTTTTAAGGAGCGACAATGTTTGATTTAGTGCTGCTAAGTCTTCTCTCGCCTTTTTTGTTTCTCGTATAGCTAACGTAGTTTGTACATAAAGGAATACATCCAGCGCTATCAGAATTATGATACTCCAAAAAATAACTGGTTTAATTTGCAAGTTTAGTCTCCATCTCCATTGACAAGGTAAGGTATCTTATGCATTTTTCAAAAGTTTGCTGGTTAAGTTCTCTTGTTTTCCATATGATTATTTGTTTATGCGCCACGAAAACCACATAGCTTTCCCGCGTTTCTGATGTTTGAAATTGCGTTGCATTACAAAATTGCTCGAAAATTACAAAGTTTTCGCTCTGGTTTAAGCATAAAAACTTTGGATTTACGTTTTCAGAGATAGACCACAAAGCGATATTGTCCTGTATGTCTTCGATTTGAGCGGTATAGAAATAAAAAATGTGGATGCTCATTTCTGCAAAATTCAGGTTTGAAAGTTCTTGCGGAAAATCTCCGTTTGAAGCATTTTTAATCCAATTTTTTAAATTTAGCCATTCATATTCCTTAATTAGTTCTGAAATCTTCTTTTCAAGGTTAGAGTGTTCTTCGCTGAGTGTTGTAAGCTCGGTTTGCAGAGTTACTGCTATAAAGACTAAAAAAACTAAAACTACCACGCTAAGGAAGATAAAAGATTTTTTTAGAAGTCTTAGCATTTGCTCTCTCTCAAAGAATTAGCTTTAAGCGAATTTTATAAGTTTAACTAGAATTGATTTCTATCGACTACTTTGGCGGCGCAAACATAAATGCTCTGCCCACCATATAATGAAACTTTTCCAAAATGGCATAATGTAAAAGTTTTATAGTGCCTACCGCCTACATGTAGTTTCTTTCAAGTGAATGAGGTGAAAGAAAATGACAGAAGTTGCAGTTGTTGGCGTTGGATGCGCAGGCTTTAAACCAATAACACCAGATGTCTCCTACAAAGAAATAATGTTTGAAGCGGCGACTAGAGCATACGAGGACGCTGGCGTAGACCCTAGAAAGGACATTGATGCCTTTGTTGCTTGCTCCGAGGACTATTGGGAAGGCTTCAGCATATTCGACGAGTTTGTTCCAGACCAAATTGGAGCAGCCTTGCGACATTTATTCACTGTTTCAGCGGATGGGCTTATGGGACTAGCTACGGCTTTTATGCTCATCAAGACTGGACAATTTGACACCGTGGCGATAGAAGCTCACAGCAAGGCGTCAGACATATTAACGTTTGCCGACGTTGTAGCCTTCGCCTTGGACCCAACTTTGAATCGTCCTCTTGGCGGCCATCCCTACTACATTGCTGGATTGGAAATGAATCGTTTCCTTCATGAAACTGGAACAACCAAGGAACAGTGCGCCTACATTGCCGTAAAAAACAAGCGAAACGCTCTTGGAAATCCCTACGCTGCCCACGCCGCAAACATAACCATCGACGAGGTGTTGGAGTCTGAATGTCAGTTTTACCCGTTAAATCGGCTTGACATAAGTCCGCTGGCAGACGGATGCATTGTCATGGTGTTGGCTTCAGAAAACGTTGCAAAAAAGCTTACTGAAATTCCGGTTTGGGTGAAAGGTGTGGGCTGGGCGACTGAGACTCCATCTTTGGAGACTAGGGACTGGGCGAAAGCATTGTATGCTACCTTGGCTGCAGACATGGCTTACAAAATGGCTGGAGTTAGAAATCCGCTGAGCGAAATCGACTTTGCAGAAGTGAATGACATGTTCACTTATAAGGAACTGCAGCATCTGGAAGCCCTAAGAATTTTCAGATGTGGAGAAGCTGGAAAGCTGACTGAAGAAGGCGTTACGGAACAAAACGGCGAGTTTCCAGTCAATCCTTCAGGAGGCTTGCTTGGAATGGGAAACGGACTTGAAGCATCTGGGCTAGAAAGCGCATTCGAAGTGGTGCAACAACTACGAGGAGAAGCTGGAAAACGACAAATACCAGACGTTGAAACCGGGCTGGCGCAAGCATGGCGAGGAATTCCTACAGCAACTGGAATTGTAGCCATATTTTCAAATTGTTTGTGAGGTGGAGGAAATGATTAGAAAGAAAAGAGTCGCAGTTGTTGGAGCTGGACTAACCCTCTTTAGAAGAAACTTGAAGGAAACTGGGAAAGAACTGTCGTGGGAAGCCGCAAAAATGGCTTTAGACTCTGCTGGACTTGAACTGAAAGATATTCAAAGCGTTGTTATGGGCACCGCCCCTGATGCTTTCGACGGAGTTCACATGAAAGGCGAATATTTGGCTGATGGCGCGGGTGCTTGGCACAAGCCTTACCAAAGAGTCTACGTAGGCGGAGGCACAGGCGTATTCGTTGTAGACGCTGGCTGGTATCACGTTGCCTCTGGCTTATTTGACACGTGCCTCGTTGTGGGCGAAGAAAAAATGTCATCTTGCTATCCGCATCCAGCATACGCTTTCACAACCATCTTTGACCCAATCTTAGACAGACCTTTAGGCGTCACTTTAATTTGGATATTCGCTTTGGAAATGCACCGTTACATGCATGTTCACGGAATTAAGAAAGAACAAATAGCCCTAGTTTCCGTAAAGAACAAGCGAAACGCCCTTGACCACCCATGCGCACAGTTAGCCGCAAACATAACCGTTGAAGACGTGTTAAATTCAGAAATAATGTGTTGGCCAGCACAACGTCTTGACATCAGTCCAACTAGCGATGGTGCTGCAGCGTTAGTTTTAGCTTCAGAAGATGTTGCCAAAAAAATCACGGATAACCCAGTTTGGATAGACGGCGTAGGCTGGTGCATAGATTCTACCTATTGGACAAACCGTGACCTTTACTTCCCAGACTATGTTGAATCAGCAGCCCGGATGGCATACAAAATGGCGGGAATCAAGAATCCGCCGAAAGAAATCGACGTGGCAGAACCCTACGACCCATTCTCGTACAAAGAATTACATCACATGGAAGGCTTACTTCTATGCAAGAAGGGACAAGCAGCAAAGCTTACTGAGGAAGGAGTAACTCAAAGAGACGGCGACTTACCTATAAACCCTTCAGGCGGACTCCTGGGCGTAGGCAACCCAATAGGAGCTGCTGGCGTCATGAAATGCTGCGAAATCTTTTGGCAATTACGAGGCGAAGCTGGAAAACGGCAAGTTCCAGGCGACCCAAGAACAGGCGTAGCCCAAGCTTGGGGAGACCTAATGCAGTACGGCTCTGTCATAGTCATGAGGAGTTGATAAAATGAGCGCCAAAATCAAACATTATCCAGGCGAAGAAATCAAATCTGAAGACATAAAAACTGGCAAGGTTCTCGCAGAACGTTTCAGACCAAACATAAAATACATGTGGAGCGCAGGCGTTGCAATGAGCCGTTTCTTGGAAGAACTGAAAAACGGCAGAATCGTAGCCACAAAATGCAACAAATGCGGCAGAATAATGGTTCCGCCAAGAATCTTTTGTGAACAATGTTTCAAGCCCACAGACGGCTGGACTTACGTGAAAGACACGGGAACAATAAACACATATTCCGTTTCCTTCATCGCCGGCGACGCAAGTAGAATAAAAGAGCCAATAATCGTGGCTGTAATCGACTTAGACGGCGCCTCTAAAGGCATGGGAATACTCCACACAATAGGCGAAATCCACTGGAAAGAAGTAAAGTTCGGCATGAAAGTTAAGGCAGTTTGGAAGCCGCCTGAAGAACGAAAAGGCGCAATCACAGACATAAAATACTTCAAACCCATCAAGGAGGAAACAAGCCCATGAGCCTTGACAAGCTTAGCGATGCGAGAAGAATTTGGCATTGGATGGGCCACATGGAAACAGACTACGTATACACTTTAGGCGTAGCAGGCGAACGCTTTTTCAAAGAAATCATGCAAAACGAAAAAATAACTGGTGCAAAATGCAAATGCTGCAACATTGTCTACGTGCCGCCAAGGATGTACTGCGAAAAATGTTTCAGTAAACTGGAAGAATGGGTAGACGTCGGCAAAAAAGGAATTGTTCACACGTTCACGATTGCTTGCATAGACAAGGAAGGCAACTGCCTAAAAGAGCCAGTGATATATGCTGTAATAAAGTTCAACGGCGTCGAAGGTGGATTAGTCCATAAGCTTGGCGAAGTTAAACCAGAAAACGTTTGCATCGGCATGAAAGTAGAAGCAGTGTTTAAGCCGAGGGAGCAAAGAGTAGGCTCAATAAACGACATAAAATACTTCAAACCAACAGCCTAACCATTTCTCCTTTTCTTTTTAATTATTTTCTGAATCTATAGAAAACTCTGCCGTCTTCCAACTCAACAATTTTTAATTTAACCTTGTCTCCAATCTTAAGTTCCTCATATTTCGCATTGTCAATTCTCGCAGAAATTAAGAGGTTACTGATTTTCACGATGCCAATGCAGAAGGGAACATCTTGCACAAAGCCTAAAGGTGCGCCGAGCCGCATCTCAGTGAAAGCGTAAAGCTCACCTTCATCGCCCAAATCGACCCATTCAAGCTCCTTGGATAGGCAGTGTGGACAAAGGATTCTAGGCGGCCAAAGAAGCCTATCGCATTTTTTGCATTTTGTTGTGGTTAATCTCCCTTCTCTTAGGTTTTTGAAGAAATTACTTATTCTGGTGTTTTTCTCATCTTCTAATGGATAAAAGTCAAGCATTGTAGGCAGCTTGATGGTTTCAGGTCTCTTCACTTTCTCAATTTCTGTTTTGTCCATTTTAATCACCTCTTGAATATACTATTATGCTATGCATGTTTGCTGCGCCGCTGAGGTTGTGGGCAACTGCGATTTCTGCGTCTTTCACATGTCTTCCCGCGGGAACTTCTCCTCTAAATTGTTGAAGTATGTCGAGGGCCTGGAGAATCGCCGTGGCGCCTAAAGGATGCCCACAGCCTAGAAGCCCACCTCGTGGGTTCACGGCGACCTTGCCACCAATGTAGGATTGTCCTTCTTGGATGAATTTGCCACCTTCGCCTTTCTCGCACCAGCCGAAAGCTTCGTATTCCATGATTTCTGAAATGGTGAAACAATCATGCAACTCTGCAATGTCAATGTCGTCTTTGGTTATTTTTGCGGTTCTAAATGCTTCTGCCACAGCCATTTTCAAGGGAACCCATTCTGAAAGACTGCCTAAATTGTTTATGGCATTGCCAATAACATATTGACCAGTTCCAATAATGTACATGGGCGTATCAGTGTATTTTTTGGCGTTTTCAGCTGGAACTAAAACTATTCCTGCTGCGCCATCTGTGATTGGGCTGCAGTCTAGGAGATTAAGCGGCGGAGCAACCATGGGCGATTTGAACACATCTTCCACCGTGACTTCCTTTTGGAATTGAGCAAAGGGATTCATGCAAGAATAATGATGATTTTTAACTGAAACTAGAGCCATCTGCTCCTTTGTGGTGCCAAACTCGTGCATATGCCTCTGCGCAGTCATAGCGAAAAAGGGCGGCGCAGACAAGCCGTTAACTCCATCCCATTCCCTATCGAGCACGCATGCCATGTTTGTTTGAGCCTCAGCCATGTCTGGCATAAACATTTTCTCAACGCCAAAAGCGACTGCCACATCAACCATGCCGCTTGCAACACATGCCCAAGCATAACGGATAGCAGCTTGCCCAGAAGCACACATTAGCTCAGCCCGTGCAACAATTTTCGGATTCATCCCAAGGCATTCAGCAACCATAGGCGCCACATGCGCCTGAAAAACAAACCTTTCAGGTTGGGCTGCTCCAACGATTAGCGCTTCAACATCCTTAGGCGACAAGTTTTTAACATTTTCAAACATTGCCTTTCCAGCTTCTTGCACAAGCTCCCGCCAATTAGCCTCTCTTTTTCCGCATTTCGTTGCTCCGCCGCCTACGATTGCTACTTTCCTCATGCAAATACCTCTTTTAAAGGAAATTTTATGTTGTATCACCTATAGAAAAAGATAGCTGTTTACACTATTTCTTCAAGCAGCACAGCTTTATTGTTCTGTGTAGACTTTAGGGCTGCTTCCGCAATTATAAGCGCCTTTAACCCGTCTTCGCCTGTGACTTGTGGCTCTTTATTGTTTAGTATGGAATCGGCGAAGTGTTGCAATTCCAGTTTTAAAGGTTCTTGCCATTCATATCTAGGTGTTAAAGTTTGTCCCGCAGTTTCTATAGTTACTTTCTGTGTCAAATAATCTAGAGATATTATGGCTTCGCTTCCAGTCACAATGAGATTCCTAGTCTTATATGGGGTTAGCCAGTTTGTTTCTATGAATGCTGTTCGATTTTGTTTAAAAGAAAGCATGATTTGGGCGTAATCCTCAAATCTCTTATGCCTAAGGTTACCAACTTTGGCATAAACTGCAACTGGATCTTCGCCGAAAAGGTAACGCATAACGTCTATGTCGTGAATGGCTGTGTCTTTTACAACTCCGATGTCGCCAATTCTTTCTGGCCATTGAGAAACCCTTCTAGCTGTGGCGGAGACAAGCGTGCCTATTTTTCCTTCATTTATGGCTTCTTTAACCCGTTGAACTCCAGGATTGAATCTTTCAATAAAACCAACCATCAAGTGTAATTGTTCCCTTTTGGCGAGTTCAACGATTTTTTTGGCTTCTGGAACTGTGCTTGCTATGGGTTTCTCTATGAGCACATGTTTTCCTGCGTTTAGAGCTTTTGTTGCTTCTTCTGCATGGGTTGTTGTCCATGT
>JAWCNH010000008.1:0-17199 GCA_038848765.1 Bathyarchaeia archaeon | reverse complement strand
CGGGAGTTAACCCAATCTTTGTGGAGGAGGCATTCGTTGGCGCCTGCTTGGGAAAGGTCTAAGGTGTATTTTTCGATGATTTCTTTTTTGTATTGATTCGAAGAGAAGACGTATTCTGGGATTAAGTCGCCAGTGATGGAGGGTATTTTTTCTTGGTTTTTCATGTAAAAGTAGAGTCTGTTGTCCACGTAGTCGCCCATTTTTTCTTCGTAGATTGGTGAGGACGCTGTGATGGCTGGTAGGTAGGCGCATATGTTTGCGAGAAGGTTATGGAGATGTATTGCTCTTTCTTCGTTGAAGTAGGGGATGTTTAATTGGAAGCTTTGGATGTTGAGCCAGCCATGCTGTTTTAGGTCGAATAGTTTTCCGAAGGCTTGGTAAATTCGTTTATCTCTATGAGGCCATATTTTTGTTTCTTCGAGTTTGAGAGTTGGATGCATTCCAGTGCCTAAGAGGTGGGCTGCATAATTTTTTTCTATGAAGTCTTGTATTGTTGAAACCGCGTTTTGCAAGGTTTCTTCGAAGACTTCTGGAGACCTGAATGGCTTGTTTGGTTTAATTTCCATTACGTGAAGTTGCATTTCCTTGCCGAAGGTGAAGGTTGGCTGTTTTACGAAGTTTACGATGCGTCCGTGATAGTCTTTTATTATTTTGTCTACTATTGGCAGAGGTTTCAGCCGTTCATCGACCACTGAAAACTCGTGTTCTGGGCCTATGACTTCGAGGGTTCTGTACGTAGCGTTTCCTCTTTAGGTTGAATTGTTGACTCGTAGATATAAGTTTATGTTTGTTGTTCCGATAGTTTTAAATGTAACATATGGTATACGAAAGTTTGGCCTTGGTGCCACATACCGTGATAGTCGTCTCAAACATTGACTTAACGATTGATGCGTCTGTGGTGGAGCCTTCGACGTTTCTGAACTCTTCTTTTAGGGGTTTTGTTCTCAACATAAACAATGACTATCGCTATATGAAGATGGGATACTACGTTTCCTTGCATGCGGAAGTTTTGGGCGACCCTGTGATTCCGACAAGCGAGGATGGCATAGATGCTTATAGGCATCCTATTTTGTTGATGCGTGCTGCCAAAGCTGGAATTCCAACTTTGCCTTATATTGTTACTGATTCTGCTAAGCAGATGATTTCCGAGTTCGGCTTTCCTTTAATGATTTTTGCAGTTAACCCGTTTTCGAATGGCGGTTTCAGAATAGCACAGAACAGAAGCGCTCTTTATAGGGCTTTAAGGAGTCTCGGTTTGAATCATAAATATGCTGTTTGTGTACAACCTTTGGTTGGTGAAGTAGTTTCTGTTAAATCCGTTTTTGGGAAATGCGACGGCGACAGCAACGTAGGGGATGTGGCTAAAAGTTTCTATGAAGTTTTTAAGCTTCCAATTTGCAAGTTGCATCTTCAGCGATTTAAAGACAAGGCATACTTGTGCGGCATTGAACCGTTAAAAATGGAGGAGGTTCTCCCGTCGGATTTAAGGCTGATTTCTGAAGAAGTTTCTCGCATTTCAAAGTTTGGGGAGAAATATTGGTTAGAATAGCATGTTTTGTTGAAAAATATAATTTTCTAGACCCGAATGAGGCAAAGGCTTTACAAAATTTCAAGCTTGCCGCCGAAAAAAAAGGGTATAGCTTCGACTTCTTGTTCAAAAGAGACATTTCTTCCATACCAAAGTATGATTCAGTTTTTATAAGGGCTACGACTGATCCGCTTTACACCGCCTATGTGGTTTCCAAAACTGCGTGGGAACATGGCTTAAAAGTTATTGACGATCCAAAGTCGATACAAATTTGTGGAAACAAGGTTCACCTTTACAGTCTTTTCCGAAAGTTTGATGTTCCAAGTATTCCAACGATTTTCTTGTCGAAGGCTGATTTTCACCGAAAAAAGATTTTCGAAATTTTTGAGTTATTCGGCAAACCTGTTGTATTGAAGGCACCTTACACAAGTTTTTCAAAATATGTGGAAATAGTCTCTTGCGAAACAAGTTTCCGCAATGTGGCGAGAAAATTTTTCAGAAGATCTCATGTTTTAATTGTGCAAGCTTTTATGCCCACCACTTTTGATTGGCGAGTTGGTGTTTTAAACGACAGTGTCCTTTATGTTTGCAAGTATACCATGCGGAAAGGTAAATGGAAACATGGCGCGAAGCTTAGGGGTAAGCACAAATTTGTTTGGGGCAGAACAATATCGCTTAAAAGGGATCACGCTCCGCTTAAATTAAAAGAAACTGCGCTGAAAGCGGCGTCGGTTGTGGGCAAAGGTTTGTATGGTGTTGACATAAAAGAAATCGACCATGGCAAATACGTTGTCGTGGAAGTGAATGATAACCCAAGCATTTATGCAGGCTACGAGGACTTACGAGACAGAGACATTTACGACAAAATTATTGCTCATCTGGTTAGCTAATTATACAGCCTTTTTACTTAGGGGTTTCCGTTTTAGTTCTGTTCCGCAGATTTCGCATGTTTTAAACTTGTAGTCTGAAGCGTATCTTTTGTGACATGCTGGACAGTAAAGCGTCCATTCTAATTGATAGCGTATGCCAAATGTTATGAGAGGCGCAAACTTCACTCCTATCTGGTTAGCTACGTTTTGTATGGAATAATCGTCTGTTACCACTGTTGGCGAATACCCCATGTGTTTAAGCTCTAAGGCTAAAGCTAACACTTGCAAATCTGCCTCAGACAAGTAGAGTATGTCTCCGGCGGTTTTGGACGACTCTTTGACGCTATTAAGGAAACGTGGGCTTGGCATTATAACCTTTAGTTTTCCGCTTTCAACTGCAGCCTTAAACCTCATGCCTGGCATGGATTGAAAAATTAATTCTTCTTTCACCATGGGCACGGAGAATTGTTCTTCAGAAACAGAGAAGGGGTCGAAACCCGTTATGAAGGCTGAAGTATCCAAGATAAGTGCTTTTTTCTTAGGTGTCGTCGTTATTTTTGCCTCCATCAGTTGACAGGAGTCGGCTTTTTAGACGTTGATAAAAGCTTGTCCTAAAACGAATGAACGAAGATTCATACATAGACTTTGCCATTCTCAATTTCGGCTTTTCCGCTTCTATTATTTCTCTATAATCACCGTCAATAACAACCGTGATTTTTCTTGGTCTAAGAATTTCAATTGTGACTGTGGATTTTGAAGGAAAAACTATCGGGTGGAAAACCGAGAGTGGGCAGACAGGTGTCAAAACGAAAGCGTCGATTTCTGGGTCTAAGAGGGGTCCGCCTGCAGCAAGAGAATAGGCTGTGGAGCCTACTTGGGTTGCAACTATAAGAGCGTCTGCTCGAACTTCGCCTATAATCGTGTTGTCCTTCCATATGTTGGCGTAAAGCAATTTCACAGGCGCGTCTGAGGTTATGAAGACTTCGTTTAGGGCGTCTGGCAGTTTCTTTTCGTCAAGAAAAGAAGCCAGTTTCATGTGCCGTTCTAGGGTGAACTTGCCCATGAGACAGCTGTTAACTGCTTCTATGCTTTCGTTGGGCGAAACTTCTGTTAGGAAGCCTCTTTCACCCATGTTTATGGCTAATATGGGTGGTTCAGGTTTAGGGAGATACAAAATTGTTCTGAGAATTGTGCCGTCGCCGCCTATGGTGATTACAAAGTCGGTTTTCATCTCATTCAAAGACACAGCTAAACGGGTTTTCCCAATTTTTTTGGCTAATTCATGTTCCAAATAAACTTTTAACCCCTTTCTTTCCAAGTGTTCTTGCAGTGTTCTTGCGAGTTCCAGAGAAGCCTCTTTGTCAAGCCGAGCAGTTATGCCTACACTGTTAAACATTGCCCTACCCCTCTGAACCTTAATCTATATATGGCTCTTGTTAGGAATTGCTCTATATAAATAGAAGGGAATTGAATGAGCAAGCCTGTAGAAACTGGAAGCTTAAAGGTAGGTGGCTACGTAATAGTTGACGGTGAACCCTGCCGAATCGTGGAGCTGGCAAAGTCCAAACCTGGAAAGCATGGCTCAGCAAAAGCTCGTGTGGTTGCCATAGGAGTTTTTGATGGCGTTAAGCGAACCTTCGTGAAACCCGTTGACGCTCAGTCTGAAGTCCCCATTATTGAGAAAAGGAGCGGGCAAGTGATTTCCATTTTACCTACCAGCGTGCAACTCATGGATTTAGAAAACTACGAAGTTTTCGAGGCGCCTCTTCCAGAGGATGAAGAGGTAAAATCTAAACTCGTGACTGGCGGCGAAGTGGAATACTGGCGAATTCTAGGAAGAACAAAAATCATGCGAACAAAGGGCTAAGACAACCTCACGCTTATTTTATTTTCCCTTCCACTCCAATTTGAGGCGAAACTATTGAAGTATGTTAAACATATAACTCTCACAAAAAACATGAGCCTAAGCCAACTACTTGACGAAATGAACCAATGCGGAGTCTTAGGCGCTGGAAGAATAGGAAAAGCAGCTGAGCTTGCGGCGGAGATGTTTGGCAACAAAGACTACACAGTCTTCTTAACCCTAGCCGGCGCACTTGTCCCAGGAGGGCTTAGGAAAATCATTGCAAACCTTATCGCAAACGATCACATCCACGTTGTAGTAACCACTGGAGCCAACATGGTTCACGACATAGTTGAGGCTTTAGGTTATAGGCATGTGATAGGCACTTTACAGGCGGAAGACAAAAAATTGAAAAGGCAAGAGGTGGGCAGAATTGCCGACATTTACATTGAACAAAAAGCTTTCAAAGCCATCGAAAAATGGCTCTACAAAACAATAGAGGAAATATCAGAATCGGAAAGGCAAAATCTGTCAACGGCAGAGTTGCTATTTCAAATAGGAAAAAGAATAAACGATGAAGAGTCCATTTTGGCGACAGCCGCGAAGAAAAACGTTCCAGTGATATGTCCAGGCTTTGTTGATTCTATTGCGGGCTTTCAGCTCTGGATGGTCAGCCAAGACACAAAAATGACAATAAATCCGCTACGGGACATAGGGATAATTCTGGACAAAGTGTATGAAGCCAAAAAGGTTGGCGTAATCATTTTGGGCGGCGGTCTGCCGAAACATTTCACTTTGTTCGCTAACACTTTCCGTGAAGGC
Source organism: Bathyarchaeia archaeon (assembly GCA_038848765.1). Lineage (GTDB taxonomy): Archaea > Thermoproteota > Bathyarchaeia > Bathyarchaeales > JAWCNH01 > JAWCNH01. The sequence goes on along the minus strand of JAWCNH010000008.1, from coordinate 12,137 downwards.
GTGGACTGCGCCATCCAAATCACCATGGACAGACCTGAGCCTGGAGGCTTAAGCGGAGCTTCGCTTGAAGAGGCTATTAGCTGGGGAAAGCTTAAGCCGGAAGGAAAGGCGGTTACTGTCGTTTGCGACGCTACTATTGCCTTTCCATTGATAGTGGCTGCGGCTTTAGAAAGGCTTTAGCTCCACCATTCCCAGTTTCTGTTTTTGAAAAGGAGATAAAGAATTGCCAGTATTATGCCCCATGAGAGGAGGGTTAAAACAATTTGTGGAGCCAAAGAGTTTAAAACTGTAAATAGTATCCAAGCGGTTACTCCCCACAGTCCCAGCAAAATTAGAATAAACATGGTGAAGTGTATTGCTTTTTCAATTTCCAAGATGTATCCTCCAAAAGGAGTTTATTGTAGAGCATTTTGTTAAAGGTTTTTCTGTTGGTTAAATGTTTATTTAATGCTAATGCGAAGACTTTAATGAAGCCGATGATGCGAGAAGAGCCGTCTGATATTGTGAAGACTTGCTTATGAAGGCTGAGGCTTCGCGTTATTCAACTTTTATCCTGTATCTCTTCTTCCTTGGCAAACGTATCTCCAGTATTCCCTTCTTGAAGCTTGTTTGCATTTGACTCATGTCCACATCAACTGGAATTCTAGTTTGATAGTGAAACATGGAGAATTCGCCATGCCGATGCGTTATGCCGAAATCGTGGAAATACACTTTCCGTTTCATTTGCGCCCTTATTTCTATTGCTGTTTCGTCAATAGGCTCAACTTTTACGGTGTCGGGTTGAGCGAAAGGCAAGTCGCATGTGACAACAACTTCGTTTGTGGTTACAAAAACATTACATAAAGGTTCCAGCGTGCATGTTCTGCAGTTCCAGCTTGGCTGCTCAATTGTGGATTCTATAACTTCTTCAGCCCACCTTTCTAAATCGCTCAAATAATCTTCAATCAAATCATGAATGAAACGCCTTCTTCTGCGTTCCATGTGTTTTCCCTCCTTTACACGTATAAGGGTAAGTCATATTCTTGCGTCTTCTTCATTTTACCCATTTCCTGCTGTGTCCTTCTCATGATGTCTCTTGCCTTCAACCGTATTTCTTCACCTTTCTCCAGCAGTTTAGTCACATCCACTTTTAATCCTAAAATGTTGTTAAGTTCCTTTATTACGGCGGCAGCGGCTTCTGGGTCTGGATAATTATAGAAGGATTGTGCAAGCAATGTTATGGCGGGCATATTTATCTCAGCGCAGTATCGCATGACTAGGGCTTGGGGTCCAACCATGAAGCCTTCCTTCAAGATTTCAATGTTTTTGTTTTGCAACATTTGAATCAGTTCTGGGTTGGATGCGGCTCCATAAACCTTGGGTTCAGCAATATCTTGCCTATCCGGAATTGGGATTCCGCCCATAGAAATCGTCAGTTTTGCACCTTTGTTTTTTGTCCACTCTGTTAGGGCACGCATTATTTGATGTATACCTTTTGTGGGTATGGCAAGCTCTGATATGGCGGCGATTAAATCGCTGTTGGAAAAAATTCTAAGAGGCGCGTGGGGTAAACCGTTATGCAATATGACGACTGGCGGCAAAAGGTCGGAGTCAACATGCGCCACTTCCATCATGTTTAGTTCGGAAATAACATAGGAAGTTGCAATGAGACCCACGAGACCCACGTCTGGTATTCCATACAACATTGCTGCGCCGAAGGGGATTGCGCCCTTCTCTATTATTCTTATTTGGTGTGGCATAACTTGCCTCCGAGAAAAGAATTCTATAATTCTTCTACCCTATTAAATCTTCATTAAAATAGAAATAATTTTAATCTTTGTCCAACCTATTGTTACTGTCCTTGTTTGGAGGAATCTGAAATATCACGCTTTAATCAAGAAGAATATTACAAACGACAAGTTGTCCTCTATGAGCTTGGACGTGAAGGACAAGAAAAACTGAGGCGCTCAAAAGTTGCAATCGTCGGGTTAGGAGGTCTTGGAAGCGCTGCAACGCTTTACTTGGCTTTAGCCGGCGTGGGTTACTTACGTTTAATAGACCAAGACACCGTGGAACTGCACAACTTGCATAGACAGGTGCTTTATTCTCTTCGAGACTTGAAATTTCCAAAAGTTGAAGCAGCAGCGAAAAGGGTCAAACGTATTAACCCAGAAATCACAGTTGAAGCCATACCTGAAAACGTGAGAGAAACCAATGTGGAAAGCATACTTAACAACGTGGACTGCGTCGTTGATGGATTAGACAACATGCGGACACGTTATCTCCTAAACAAAACATGCGTGAAAAAGAAGATTCCTTACGTTTTCGCCGCAGCCATCGGAATTGAAGGACACCTTTCTGTGTTTAAAGCTCCCGAGACGCCTTGTTTGGCATGTATTTTTCCAAGCTTAGACGACCGTTACATACAAACATGTGAAACTAGAGGAGTTCTCGGCGCCACGACTGGAATTATTGGCTCAATGGAAGCAATGGAAACAATAAAAACACTTTGCGGAATCGGAACTCCACTTAAGAATGTTTTGTTGATTTGCGATTTTTACGACATGTATATGGCTAAGGTGGACATTTTCAAGAATCCAAAATGCTCAGTTTGCAGCGAAGCGAAAGAAAAAGAGGAAATCAAAAAGGCTGAAGAACTGGTGTGGCTTTGCGGACAAAACACTGTGAATATAAACCCAAAAAAGCCTCTGCCACTAACCGTCAATGACGTATATGAACGTTTAAGTAAACATTTTAAAATTCTCCTAAAGTCTTCTTTAGTCGTGGTGTTCAAACATAACCAAGCAGAAGTTAGCCTTTTCAAAGGCGGCAGAATGCTGATAAAAAATGTTAAGGGCGAAAGGGAAGCTTTAGAAGTTTACGCAGACATCCTGAAACGCTTAGAAGCAAACTAAGCGCCTATATTTGATGTTTAAGCCATTGCTGACTCCATTTCTTCAAACAAGCCTCTGAGCAAAACACATAAAGTTTGTTAACGCAACACGTCTTCCTAGTAACGGGCTTTCCTAGGATAGTTTTTCCACAAACTTGACAACGCATCGCATTAACCATGGAAGGCTCTCCCCTTCGTCCTTAATAAAATTTATCAGCAACACGAACTTTATCATTGCAACAAAGGTGACGCCTATTTGAGCTTCAAAATGGAAGAAGTTGACGAAGCAACAATTACGAGGAGCATTATCCAAAAGGCAGTGCAAGACTGGATGACGCTGGCAGAAACAGACGTGGTAATTGTTGGCGCAGGCCCAGCAGGCTTAACAGCAGCCACTTACCTTGCGAAGGCTGGGTTAAAAACTGTGGTTTTCGAAAGGAAACTTTCTTTCGGCGGCGGAATAGGAGGCGGCGGAATGCTTTTCCATAAGCTTGTTGTCCAATCGCCCGCCGACGAAATTCTAAAGGAAATGGGATGCCCGCTTGAAAAGGTGCAAAAAAACCTTTTTGTGGCGGATACCTCAATGTTAATTGCCAAGCTGGCTAACAGCGCCCTAGAAGCCGGCGCAAAAATAATTTTGGGCGTAACGGTTGACGACCTAATTTTCAGAAGTAACAAATCGCCCAGAGTTGTAGGCGTTGTCGTTCAATGGACATCCGTGATAATGGCTGGAATACATGTAGACCCACTTGGAGTGAAGGCTAAAGCCGTAGTTGACTGCACCGGGCACGATGCGGAAATTCTCGCAATCGCTTCAAGAAAAATTCCCGAACTTGGATTAACGCTTCCAGGAGAAAAAGCCATGTGGGCTTACGAAGCTGAAAGATATACTGTTGAAAAAACAGGGCAAGTTTGTCCAGGATTGTATGTGGCTGGCATGGCGGTTGCAGCTTTGCATCAAACACCAAGAATGGGACCCATATTTGGCGGAATGCTGCTAAGCGGAAGGAAGGTGGCTCAATTAATCATTGAACAACTGAAAAAATGATTAACCCTTTTATTGTAGTAGCTTGTCCAAGATTTTTTCTGCTTCTTCTTTGTTTTCGAGTTTTCTGAGCAGTATTTTGCCAGTTTTGTATAAGCGTATTGGAACATTTTGGAACGAAATTTCGAACACTAATCCAGAAAGAGAGCTTATGACATGGCTTCTCTCAAGAATTTTCTTTATGGCTTCCTCTCTTTTTTCATGTCTTAACATTACGATGTAATATCTTTCTTCGCCACATGTTTCTTCAATGTTTGAAACATACTCTTTCCAAACGGACATTTTACGCCTTCTCTATTTCCTTTAAAACCTCTATCATTCGGTCTATTTCTTCTTGTGTGTTGTAAATGTAAAAGCTTGCTCTCGCCGTTCCTTTTAGTCCCAGTTTTTGATGCAGTGGCTGAGCGCAGTGGTATCCGCTTCTGATTATTATTCCAAACTGGTCCAGAAGAAGCGCAACATCGTGGGGATTCAATTCGCCAATGTTGAATGGTATAATGCCGCCTCTCTCCGAACCACGTTTCGGTCCGTAAACCTTGGTGTTTTTGACTTCTTCAAACTTTTCTAATGCATAGTCCGCCAACTCTTTCTCATATTTGTAGATGTTTTCCATGCCTAATTTTTTAAGGTATTTTATGGCTTCGCCTAAGCCTATGCCTCCGCATACGTTTGGTGTTCCAGCTTCGAAACGCCATGGCAACTCATTCCACGTAATCTGGCACTTCTCAGTAGAAGGAGCGTAACTAACTTCGTTAATCATGCCTCCTCCGCCCAAAAAAGGTTCCATTTCTTCTAGAATTTCTTGTTTGCCATACAATACGCCTATTCCGGTGGGAGCTAACATTTTGTGTCCAGAAAAAGCGAGGAAGTCAACATTTAATTTTTTGACATCTACGGGCATGCGTGGGACAGACTGTGCTGCGTCAACAACTACTAGGGCGTTGTTTTCATGGGCAAGTTTGGCGATTTCTTCTATGTTGTTTATTGCGCCCGTGACATTTGACATGTGAGATACACTGACAATTTTTGTTTTGCTTGTTATCATCTGCGCTAAGCTTTGGTGGTTAAGTGTTCCATCTTGGTTTATTTGGGCGTATTTGACTTTGAAGCCTCTAATTTTGGACAGCATTTCCCATGGAACTATGTTGCTGTGATGCTCCATTAAAGTAACAAGAACTTCATCATTCACGCTTAGTTTTCTTAGTCCTAAAGAGTAGGCGACTAAGTTAATTGCTTCTGTGGTGTTCTTGACAAAAATTATTTCTTCAATCCCCTTCGCATTTATGAATTTCGCTGTTTCTTCAAACGCTTCATAATAAAGTTCGGTTGCCTCTTGAGAAAGCGTGTGAACTGCTCTGTGGACGTTTGCGTTATGTTTCTCATAAAACGTTTTGATTGCCTCTATCACTTGGATAGGCTTCTGAGAGGTTGCAGCATTGTCAAAATAGATTAAGGGGTTATCGTTAATCTTTCTCTGCAGAATTGGAAAATCTTCTCTTACCTTATATGGATCAAACATTTAGCCTTCTTCCCGAGTTTTTTCACCAATCCTTTTTGAAAGAATTTTGGCTAGCTCTTCCTCTTCTAAGGCTTGTTTCTCTTCGAAAGTCAATGTTTGCGGAAGCCATTCAGGAGTTGTAGCCTTCTTTTTATAGTAGAGGCGGATGGCTCGTCTTAGGGCGCCTACAGCAAGTATGCCGCAGTGGAATTTTATGGACGGTAATCCGCCGATTTCTTCTGTGACTTGTTTCCAAGAAAATTCCCAGGCTTCCTTTAATTTTTTGCCTTTTATCATTTCAGTCAATATGCTTGAAGTTGCAATGTTTGCTGCGCATCCGTAACTTTCAAAACTAGCCTTTTCGATTACGTCTTGTTCGTTAATTTTTAGATAAAAGGTTATCATGTCTCCACATGCAGGGTTTCCAGCAACGGCGTAGACTGTGGCGTCTTCCATTTTTCCAAGGTTTTTTGGGTTTCTAAACAGCTCCAAAACTTTTTGGTTATAAGGTAGGGGTGTCCTTGACATTTAGTTTCCTCCCATGGAACCGTATATTTTTCTCAGTCTTTCAACAGCTTCTTCAATGGAGTCAAGCACGTAATCTATGTCTTCATCCGTGTGATACCTCGTTGTTTTCATAAGAATGCTGCCATGCGCTTCTTCGTACTTTCTTCCAATCGCAGTTAAAACATGGCTTGGCTGAAGCATCCGTCTGGTGCAAGCGCTTCCACTTGAAACATAAACACCTTTAAGGCTTAGCTCAATCGTTAAAGACTCGCCTTCGCACCTGAGAAAACTAATGTTTACATTGTCAGGCGCTCTCTCATCGCCTACAGGACCATTGAGTTTAGTGTCGCTTATTCTCTGCAAAACTCCGTCAATAAGTTTGTCCCGAAGCCTCCTCATGATAGCGACGTTACCATCAAAATTATTGAAGGCCTTTTCAGAAGCTACCGCGAACCCAACTATTAGTGGAGTGTTCTCCACTCCAGGCCACAGTCTTTGCGTTCCAATTTGTCCTTCCAAAATTTTTTCTAAAGCTACGCCTTCCTTCACGTAGAGCGCTCCTATCCCTCTCGGTCCAAGAATCTTGTAGCTGCTTATTGTCGCCAAGTCAACTTCAAGTTTTTTAACGTCGAAGGGTATTCTCCCATATGCGTCTGAAATGTCCGTGTGGAAAACGGCTTGAGGATTTTTGTCTTTAACAATGCTTAATGCCTCTTTTATTGGCTCTATCGTTCCAATCTCATTGTTTACTGCCATAATGCTGACCAAAACCGTCTCCTTGTCAACCATTTCTTTTAACCTTTCTAAATCGACAAACCCCTCATGGTCAACGGGGATTTTGACAACCTTGAATCCTAGGCTTTCCAATGTTTGGCATGTGTGAATTATGCTTAACGGTTCAATTTCTGAAACAATAACTTTCTTCCCCTTCTCCTTACTTTTTGACATCGTTCCAATTAGGGCTAAATTGTTCGCCTCTGTTTCGCCAGGTGTAAAGTTTATTTCTTCTGCATTTTTAGCGCCGATGTAGCTGGCTATTTTTTTAGCCGAGTTTAAAATTGTCTCATACGCTTCCCAGCCTGGCTTATGCGTTAAGGTTGGGTTTCCATAGGATAGCTTGTTAAAGTAGGGCAGCATGGCTTCAACTATTTCTTGGGGCACTGGGCTGGAGTTTTCGTAGTCTAGGTAAACTTCTTTTTTGACTCCAGCATGCGCCTTAATCAATTCTTCCACATTAACTGCCAATGAAACCACCGACGTCTACACTATTGATTATGCATGTTCATAAAGGTAGTTCAAGTTCCTATTTTGGGTTTCGAAAATAATGAATCAGTAAAACACAAGGTTTATTTTCGATGTCTAGTTGGCTTTCTTATGGACTGGGCCAATTCATGGTTACGCTAAACCTTGACAAAATATTCAATCCGAAAAGTATCGCTGTTATTGGCGCAAGCGATGTGGAAGGCTCTGTAGGCTATATACTAATGAAAAACCTCACAGAGCAAGGATACGAAGGAAAAGTTTACCCGGTCAACATTCACAAAACGGAAATCCTAGGTTTAAAAGCCTACCAAACAGTAGACCAAATACCAGAAACCATTGACTTGGCAATAATAGCCACGCCCGCCAAAACTGTTCCAGACATTGTTGAGCAATGCGGAAAAGCTGGAATAATAGGCATAATCATAATATCCGCGGGCTTCAAAGAAATTGGACCAGAAGGAAAAGCATTAGAAGACAAAATACTTGAACTGAAAAGAAAATTCAACCTACGAATTATAGGTCCAAACTGTCTAGGCATCATACGACCAAGCATAAAATTAAACGCAACATTCACAAACAAAATGCCTAAATCTGGAAACATAGCGTTCATCTCGCAAAGTGGCGCTTTAGGCGCTGCCATACTTGACTGGGCGGTTCACGAAAACATAGGCTTCAGCAACTTTGTCTCAGTGGGTTCAATGATAGATGTGGATTTCGGCGATCTCATAGACTATTTTGGAACCGACCCGAAAACAAGAAGCATCCTAATGTATATTGAAGGGATAAAAGAAGCAAGAAAATTTATGAGTGCTGCGAGGCACTTCGCCAGAACAAAACCAATAATCGTAGTAAAAGCTGGAAAATTTGGCGAAAGCGCAAAAGCCGCAGCTTCCCATACTGGCGCGCTCACAGGCGAAGACATGATATATGAGGCAGCCTTCAAACGAGCAGGCATAGTCCGCGTAGAAGAAATCGCAGACCTTTTCAACTGTGCTGAAGTTTTAGGACAGCAACCTCTACCCCAAGGTCCAAATCTAGCCATAATAACAAACGCCGGAGGACCAGGCGTCATGGCTGCTGATGCTCTTCTAGCAAGGGGAGGAAAGCTGGCGAAGTTAAGCCAAAAAACAATGGAGTACCTCGACAGCGTTTTGCCACCTTACTGGAGCAAGGGAAATCCCATTGACATTTTAGGAGACGCTAAGGCTGAAAGATACAAAGCAGTGGTTGAAGCTTGCCTCAATGATGACAATGTGGATGGTTTGTTGATAATTTACACTGCGCAAGCAGTTGAAGATCCGGCGGAAGTTGCAAAAGGCATTGTAGATTTACTTAAGAACAAAGGTTACCGAGACAAGACAATTTTAACTTCCTTTATGGGACATGAAGACGTGGAAACTGCAAACCGCATTTTAAACCAAAACAACATTCCAACATATTTCACCCCAGAGCAAGCAGTGAAAACATACATGTATATGTACCACTATAAACGCAACCTTGAACTGCTTTATGAAACGCCAGAAGAATTGCCCATAGATGTTGTTCCGCCGAAACGTCCGCTTATGGTGATTATGGAAAACGCCTTCAAAGAAAACCGTGAAATACTTACAGAGTACGAAGCAAAAGAATTCCTACAATATTACAACATACCGACTGTAAAAACCTTTGTTGCTAAAACACCAGAAGAAGCAGTTTTCTATGCTTCCCAAATAGGCTACCCAGTCGTGCTAAAGATTCTTTCTCCCCAAATTGTCCATAAAAGCGACGCTGGAGGCGTTGTACTAGACATAACATGCGACACGGAAGTTAAAGAAGCCTTCAACCGCATTTTGCAAAAAGCCAAGGAACATAAACCAAACGCGGAAATTTTAGGCGTCACGGTGCAACCAATGATAAAAAGGCAAGGATATGAAATCATACTTGGAGCAAAAATTGACCCAATTTTCGGTCCAGTTCTCTTGTTCGGTATGGGCGGCGTTGGAGTGGAATTTTTCAAGGATTTCGCCATTGGGCTTCCACCTTTGAATCAAACTTTGGCTAGAAGAATTATGGAAGAGACAAGGGTATACCAACTTTTAAAAGGCTACAGAAATGTTCCGCCAGCAAACATTAAACTTCTCGAAGAAATAATGGTGCGATTCTCCCAAATGCTCGTAGATTTTCCACAACTTAAAGAAGTAGACATTAACCCTCTATTCATAAACGAAAAGGAAGCCTTCGCCCTAGATGCCCGCATAGTACTCGACAAAACACGCATGTTCGCCAAATTTGAACCCCACGAGCACCTAGTTATCAGCCCATACCCCAAAAAATATGAAACTTTATGGAAAATGCGTGACGGCCGCACTGTGCTTTTGAGACCCATAAAACCAGAAGATGAACCCTTATGGCTGGAAATGTTCCAAAACTTTTCAGAAGAATCCATACGCTACCGTTTCTTCCAAATAATCAAAGACACACCCCACGAAGTTCGAGTGCGATACTGCAACATCGACTACGACCGGGAAATCGCCATAGTCGCCGAATTAAACGAAGAAGGAACAAGAAAAATCCTAGGCGTAGTCAGGCTAATAATTGACCCAGACAAGAAAACAGGCGAAATAGCCTTCATAGTAGCCGACCCATGGCAAGGACTGGGCTTGGGAACAAAAATGGTAGACTACATGATTGAAATCTGCAAAGACAAAAAACTCGAAGCCATATATGGAGTCATGCTACCAGACAACAAAAGAGCAATCGAACTCATGAAAAAAATGGGCTTCACCCTAGAATACATCGACAACAACACCATAAAAGCAACCCTAAACCTAAAAGAAGAACTTGAGAAACAAAGCGTCCCATAAAAGTATCCTTTTTACCATGCGCCCCCAACTTTTACTGTCTAAATAAACAACAAAAACCGAAACTAAAAGTGCCCATCAACAATCTTCAACTTTCCCCCTAAATAATAAGGGGCTGCACTCAGCAAGAAGCCACTCCACAAGGCATGGTTTGGCGGGCCCGAGGGGAATTGAACCCCTGACCTACGGGTTAAGAGCTTCAGCCACTTTTGGGTGTCCGCCGCTCTACCTTACTAAGCTACGGGCCCTCATGTTTATTATGCACTTTTCTTTTCTGTTTATTAAGGTTGTGTGTTTCAAAAGCCTTATTTTTGTTGAGTGTGGCTATTCATGAAGGGAGTGTATAGGCTTGGGTGAACTTGTTTTTGTTGGTTTGGGATTGTATGATGAACGGGACATTTCCCTGCGTGGTTTGGAAACAATAAGGGAAGCGAACCACGTATTTGTTGAGTTATATACTAGTTTGATGGCTGGTTTTTCTGTTGAGAGGCTGGAGAAGCTTGCAGGTAAAAGGGTTAGTGTTGTTTCCAGGCGTGTTTTGGAAGAAGAGAATGGAAAGCCCATTTTGCAGAAGGCAAAAGAGGGAAAAACTGTTTTGCTTGTGCCAGGAGACCCTTTAATTGCTACTACGCATATTGACTTGCGCATCAGAGCAGAAAAACTAGGAATAAAAACACATTTGGTGCATGGTGCATCCATAATATCCGCTGTTGTGGGCTTGACTGGTTTGCAGAACTACAAGTTTGGAAGAAGTATAACAATTCCCTTTACGGACAATGGGAAAGCATCTTTGACGCCTTACTACGTGGTTATGGAAAACAAAAGCAGAGGGCTTCACACTTTGGTTTTCTTAGACATTAAAGCAGAAGAAAAAAGATATATGACCGTGAAAGAGGGGCTGGAAACCTTGTTAGGCGTTGAAGCCTTAGAAAAGAAAGGAGTCATCAATTCTAAAACGCTAGCTGTGGGAGTTTCGCGGGCTGGTTCGGAAAACCCTGTTGTGAAAGCGGATTATATTAAAAAACTTGTGGATTATGATTTTGGTTTTCCGCCTCACACATTGATTTTTCCTGGAAAACTTCATTTCATGGAAGCTGAGGCTCTGATAACCTTAGCTGGTGCTCCACAAGATGTTAGGGAGATGGCGAAATGACATTGGAAGAGCTTGTCGCCAAATACATTAGAAACACAGAATTAGTCTTTAAGGAAATGAAAACCTTAAGTGAAGCGCAAGTTACAAGGCAAAAGGTTGAGAACGTTATTGAATATGCGAGGAACTATTGGAAAGACGCCAACTATTATAGGGATAGAAATAAATTGGAGACCAGCTTAGCTTCTGTTGCCTACTGCGAAGGCTTATTGGATGCCTTAAGACTGTTGGGTTTGGTGGATTTTCAATGGCCGAAAACTTGAGAAAAGAGAAGCAAAAGGTTGTGTTGGCGTCTGGCACGTTTGATCTTCTCCATTTTGGGCATGTAAAATTTCTTGAAGAGGCGAAGAAGGCTGGAGGCAAAGATGCGAAGCTGATAGTTATTGTTGCACGAGACAGCACGGTGAAAAAGCGGAAAGGTAAGAAGCCTATCATGTCTGAAGACCAGCGGAGAGCTTTAGTTGAATCGTTGAAGGTTGTGGATGAAGCCTTGCTGGGCTATGAAGATTTCAGCATTGAAAAGGTTATTGAGAAGATTAAGCCAGACGTGATTGCGGTCGGTTATGATCAGGATAAAAGCGGCATAGAACAAGCCGTTAGAAAGGTTTTAGCCGAGAAAGGTTTGGACATAAAGGTTGTGAAAATTGGGAAATACAGCAAAGACGAGCTTGACAGCTCTTCGCAGATAAAAAGAAAAATCATCGAAACCTATGGGAGATAAGGGTTAAAGGTTTATTCCAGCGAGAACTATCATGGCGTAGAAAGCCTTATACAATTCAAGAAAATCATTTGACACAAAAGAAATTGTTCTCCCATCTATCCTTTTTACGCCTGGAACAAGCTCAGCCATTTGGGTCATATCCGTGCTTACAAAGGTTAATTCAAGCCTAAGCGGAGGCTCAATTTTGAAAGGTTTAAATTTTTTGAGGTTTTTTAGGGCTTGGAAGGCTTTCTTTTTTATG